>NZ_JBSVWF010000004.1:0-183541 GCF_054071635.1 Pseudomonas sp. SDO52101_S400
TCAGCAAGATTATCGTTGCCTGATACACCGCATTCGCGGGCAAGCCCGCTCCCACATTTTGTTTCAGTGAAGCTTACGAGCGGGCGCGAGCCTGGTTACGCAGCGCTTTCACTTGATCGTGATTGCGTTGCACGCCGTGGTACTGGCGCTCGACCAGATCACGAATGCCGACCAGATTGTGCTTGTTGATCTTCTCGATCGCTTCCCGATAAGCCTTCAGTGCGTGGTCTTCACCGCGCTCGGCCTCGTTGAGCACGGCTTCTTCGTCCTTGCCGGTGAACATCGCTTTGACGTCGACCCAGCGACGGTGCAGATCACCGCTGACACTGGTCGAGGTTTCCGGATCACCGCCCATCGAGCGCACGGTCGCCTGCAACTCGGCAGCGGCGGTAGCGCAGTCGGCGGAGCGTTTCACGAACAGGGTTTTCAGTTCCGGATGCTTGATGTCTTCAGCGCAGGTCTTGAACCCTTCCTGACCGTCCTTGCTGGTTTCGATCAGGTCGTTGAGGACGGAGATGGCTTCTTTATTCATGTCAGTCATTTTTCAATTCCTTGCGTGGGTGAAAGATGCAAGGAGTGTTGCAGTGGTCGTGCCAGCTTCCCCCAAAGAATTTAATTGTTATTTTTCAATGAGTTAAAAATAAATCAGAAATCTGTATGCCTGTTATTTGCATGATCTGTCATTTGGCCTGCATGCAGAATGCCTGTATTTTCCAGACTGTTTTGAATTCAGACGATCCCTGCAATGAATCCCGAAAAACTCGAACTGCTGATCACCCGCGAAATGCCCTTCGGCAAGTACAAGGGCCGGATCATTGCCGACCTCCCCGGCCCCTACCTGAACTGGTTCGCCCGGGAAGGCTTCCCCCACGGCGAACTCGGCGGCCTGTTGGCGCTGATGCAGGAAATCGATCACAACGGCCTGTCGGAGCTGCTTGAACCCTTGCGCGCCAAACATGGCAAACCCGCCCCGCGCCACTGAGGCGCATCCTGATCCGAGTCGACCATGCCCGATAACACCCGCCGCGCCCGAGACGAAGCCTTCTGGCAAACCTTCGCCGACCGTTACGATCGCCACCCCGGCCCCGTGAACCTGGAAAACGGCTACTTCGGACGCATGTCGCGTACCGTGATCGAGGACTACCAGCGCCACATCGAGCTGATCAACAACAGCAACTCGATCTACGTGCGCCAACGCTTCGAACAGCACGACAGCCTGGACATCCGGGCGCAACTGGCCGAGATGATCGGCGTGCGTGCGCAAAGCATCGCTTTCACCCAGAACGCCACCGCCGGCCTGCAGTCGCTGATCCGCAACTACAACCGCCTGGAACCTGGTGATCAGGTGCTGATCTGCGATCTGGAATACGACACGGTCAAGGGCGCCATGCGCTGGCTGGCCCGCCATCGCGGGGTCGAGGTAATCGAGGTCGAGCACACCCACCCGGCCAGCTTCGACAGCCTGCTGGCAACTTACCGCGAGGCCTTCATTCGTTATCCGAAGCTCAAGCTGATGGCGCTGACCCACGTCACCCACCGCACCGGACTGGTGATACCGGTGCAGGCCATCGCCTCGCTGGCCAAGGAACATGGCGTAGACATCATCCTCGATGGCGCCCATGCCCTCGGCCAGATCGAGTTCGATCTGGAAGCGCTGGGCATCGCCTTCGCCGGGTACAACCTGCACAAATGGATCGGCTCGCCGCTGACCCTGGGTTTTCTGTATATCGCTCCACAGCGTCTGGCCGACATCGACCCGGACATGGGCGAGATGCATTTCCCGCTAAACGACATCCGCTCACGCACGCCTTACAGCACGCCAAACATTCCGGCGCTGATGACCCTGCCGCTGGTGTTCGAGGAACACCGTGCACTCGGTGGCGCAGCGGCCAAGGGCGCACGGGTGAGCTACCTGCGCAACCTGTGGGTCAGCGCCGTGCGCAACCTGCCGGGCATCGAAGTCACAACCCCGGACGATCCGCGTCTGTATTGCGGCATCACCTCGATGCGCTTTACCCGGCATGCCGACCAGCAGGCGATGGTCGAACGCCTGCTCAACGACTACAACCTGTTCACCGTCGTGCGCAACGGCGCAGCCTGCGGGCCGTGCATCCGCATCACGCCGTCGTTGACCACCACGGCGGCGGAGATTCAGTCGCTGATTCTGGCGCTGAATGAACTGCGTTAAACCGTGTACTTGTCGAAGTCCTCGGGCTTGATCTGCGACGACACCGCAAAGGTGTCGATGCCGATCGTGAGATGGCCGAAGTAACCGTCTTCGTGTGATTCTCGACCGATTGGCCAGACGGTCAGGGTCGAGGCCTCACCGCCCATCCTGGTGTAGTAGCTGTCGTCGTCGTTGCACAGCGGCACCGAGTCGCGCCCGCGATAAGCCTTGGCGTTGAGCACGCCGCGAGAAACCACCTCGGGAAAGTACAGCTGTCCGACCCACGCCACGTTGCGCTCGTCCAGGTATTCGTTGCCGGCGACGATGCGCACCGCCACATGAATATGCAGGGCACGCCCGGCATAAAACCCCGGATAGATCGTGGTGAAACGCACCCTGCCCTTGTGATCGCTGAACTGGCCGCCACGAAGATAGGTGTCATCATCGGTCCGCGGAATTGAACCGATGTCTTCGACATCGACTTCCTGGTCCGGGTTGACCCGACTCCAGCCGGAATAGGCGCCACGTGCGTTGCAATGCCAGATATCCACCAGAGCGCCACTGACCGGTTCGCCGGTCATGGCATCGACGATGGTCAGGCGCAACAGCAGTGGCAGCCCCTCGGCGCCTTCGCTGATGTTGCGGCGCAGCAGTCTGGGATTGCGAAAATACGGCCCGGCGACTTGCTCCGGGGCCAGTTGATAAACCGATGGTGCTGAAGGCTGGTTATCCATGACGCGTTCTCTCTTCCATAAGATGAACGCAGGTTAACGCCACACGCCAAGCCGGGTGCGGTAACTATGTATCTCAAGATAACGAAGATTTTTTCAGGCAAAAAAAAACGGTGCACCGACCAAGCGCACCGTTAAAGCCGTAGAACACACAACGAAGTGTCAGGAAAAAACTATCTCGCAAACATCAGTCCAGCAGCGCCAGCGCCTCGGCAGTGCATTCCTGAATACGGGCCCAATCGCCGTTCTTGATCCACTCCGGATCGAGCATCCAGCTACCGCCCACGCACATGACGTTTTTCAGCGCCATGTAGCTCTTGATGTTGGCAGGACCCACACCGCCAGTCGGGCAGAATTTCACTTCGCCAAACGGGCCGCCAAGGGCCTTGATGGCAGCCACGCCGCCGCTGACTTCAGCCGGGAACAGCTTGAAGCGGCGATAACCCAGGCCATAGCCTTCCATGATGCCGGAGGCGTTGCTGATGCCCGGCAGCAGCGGGATCGGGCTTTCGACGCTGGCTTCCAGCAGGTCACGGGTGATGCCGGGGGTGACGATGAATTGCGAACCGGCGGCTTCGGCAGCGGCCAGCATGTTGCGGTCGAGCACGGTGCCGGCACCGGTCACCAGCTCCGGGCGCTGTTCGCGCAGGATCTGGATCGCCTTCAGACCGAACTGCGAACGCAGGGTCACTTCCAGCGCGGTCAGACCACCGGCGGCCAGGGCGTCGGCCAGCGGCAGCACGTCCTGTTCACGAGCGATGGTGATCACCGGCAGGATCCGCGCCTTGGCGCAGAGACTGTCGATCAGGGCAACTTTGTCCGCCATGGAAACGGTCGGGGATGGGGTTGTCATAGCGGCTGTTCCTTGGCTCATGGGCACCAGTAAATCTCTAACGTAGGTTGCAGAAACGCGCGAACCGGCATGGCGGCGACGTCGTTGGATGCCAGTGCGGCATTCAGGGTGGTCAGTTTCGACTGACCGGAAATCGACAGAATCTTGTGCCGCGCCGAGGCCAGCAGCGCCCGGCTCATGGTCAGGCGTTGACGCGGTACGCTCGGCGCCAGCATCGGCCAGCAGCGACGGGTGCCATCGGCTTGCAGCGCTTCGGCAAGGTTCGGGCTGTCCGGGAACAGCGACGCGGTGTGACCGTCATCGCCCATGCCCAGCACCAGCACATCAATGGCCGGCAATTCAGCAAGCAAGCGGTCAGCGTTTTCAGCAGCCTGCTCGACGTTGGCCGCAGCGCTGTAGAGGCTGAGGAACTGCGCCTTGGCCGCCGGGCCCTTGAGCAGATACTGCTTGAGCAGACCGGCGTTGCTATCGGCGTGCTCGACCGGCACCCAGCGCTCGTCAGCGAGGGTCACGACGACCTTCGACCAGTCCAGTTCCTGCTTGGCCAGGTGCTGGAAAAACGCCACCGGGCTGCGACCACCGGACACCACCAGCACAGCGTTGCCGCGTGCCGCCAGGGCTTCGCTCAACTGCTTGGCGACATTCAGCGCCAGGCCTTCGGCGAGCAACACCGGGCTCTTGAATTCGCGGGCATTCACACCCTCGGGCAGTTTCACATCAGATATCGCCATACCACGACCTCCCGTCCCGCGTGATCAATGCAATGGAGCTCATCGGCCCCCACGACCCGGCCGCATACGGCTTGGGCGCGTCACCGGACTTTTTCCACCCGGCGATCAACTGGTCACACCACTTCCACGCGGCTTCGATTTCATCTTTACGGACAAACAGGTTCTGATTGCCGTTCATCACTTCCAGCAACAACCGCTCGTAGGCGTCGGGGATCCGCGCGCTGCGCCAGGTGTCGGAAAAATTCAGTTGCAACGGACCGCTGCGCAGTTGCATGCCCTTGTCCAGGCCTTGATCCTTGGTCATCACACGCAGGGAAATCCCCTCGTCCGGTTGCAGGCGGATGATCAGTTTGTTGCTGATCTGCAGGCGCTGCTCCGGGGCGAAGATGTAGTGCGACGGTTCCTTGAAGTGGATGACGATCTGCGACAGCTTTTGCGGCATGCGCTTGCCGGTGCGCAGGTAGAACGGCACGCCGGCCCAGCGCCAGTTGCGGATATCGGCACGCAGGGCGACGAAGGTTTCGGTGTCGCTCTGGGTGTTGGAATTCGGCTCTTCGAGGTAGCCCGGTACGGACTTGCCTTCGCTGTGGCCGGCGATGTACTGGCCGCGCACAACCTGAGTGGTCAGGCCTTCCGGGCTGATCGGCGCCAGGGCCTTGAGCACTTTCACTTTTTCGTCACGGATGCTGTCGGCGGACAGGTCGGCCGGCGGGTCCATGGCGATCAGGCAGAGCAGTTGCAGCAGGTGGTTCTGGATCATGTCGCGCAGCTGGCCGGCCTTGTCGAAATAGCCCCAGCGACCTTCGATGCCGACCTTCTCGGCCACGGTAATTTCCACGTGGGAGATGTAATGCTGGTTCCACTGGGTCTCGAACAGGCTGTTGGCGAACCGCAGGGCGATCAGGTTTTGTACCGTCTCTTTGCCCAGATAGTGGTCGATGCGGTAGGTGCGGTTCTCCGGGAAGAACTGCGCCACGGCGTCGTTGACCTTGCGCGAGGATTCCAGGTCCGAGCCGATCGGTTTTTCCAGCACCACGCGGGTGTTTTCCGCCAGACCGACTTTCGCCAGGTTCTCGCAGATCGCGCCGTACACCGCCGCCGGGGTGGCGAAGTAGGCAATCATGCGTTGTTTGGTGCCCGCCAGATCGGCCAGCGCCGCGTAATCTTCAGCCTTGAGGAAGTCAACGTGCAGGTAGGTCAGGCGCGCCAGAAAGCGCTCGGCCACCGCTTCGTCCAGTTCCTTGCCCACGTAACGACGCAGCTCCGCGGCAATGAATGCCATGTGCTGCTGCTCGGTGCCTTCTTCACGGGCCAGCGCGATAATACGCGTGTCCTCGTGCAGCAGGCCGGCGCCATCCAGGTGATAAAGGGCAGGAAACAGCTTGCGCAGGGCCAGATCGCCCAAGGCGCCGAACAAGGCGAAGGTGCACGGTTCAACCGTAATCGAAGGCATGATGTTTGTTCTTTTATCAAGTTAAGCTACAAATACCTTTTTTCAAGGCATCACTCAAGGGAAAATGTAGTAATAACCACAACATTTTCGCAAAATACAGATTCCGAGTGGTGGTCGGTCGGAGCCATCAGTAGGATAGGCCACCGTCACGGGCCACATCAAAGGCCCAATTTGCATAGCCGCGCGCTTATCGGCGCCGGTGAATCTAGGAATTCTTATGGACCGCGTGCGAAATTTACTGGAACAGATCCAGAGTCGCCTTGAAGAGCTGAACAAGGCCGAACGCAAAGTCGCCGAAGTGATCCTGCTCAACCCACAGCAGGCCACCCGCTTCAGCATCGCCGCCCTCGCCCAGGCCGCCTCGGTCAGTGAACCGACGGTCAACCGTTTCTGCCGTTCGTTCGGCGTCAGCGGCTACCCCGAACTCAAGTTGCAACTGGCCCAGAGCCTGGCCAGCGGTGCGGCCTACGTCAGCCGTGCCGTGGAAGCCGACGACAATCCCGAGGCCTACACCCAGAAGATTTTCGGCAGCGCCATCGCGTCGCTGGACAGCGCCTGCCAGGCGCTGGACCCGAACCTGATCAGCCGCGCCGTCGACCTGCTGATCCAGGCCCGGCAGATCCACTTCTTCGGCCTCGGTGCCTCGGCCCCGGTGGCGCTGGACGCGCAGCACAAGTTCTTCCGCTTCAACCTGGCGGTCACCGCCCATGCCGACGTGCTGATGCAACGCATGATTGCTTCGGTGGCGCACACTGGCGAACTGTTCGTGATCATTTCCTACACCGGGCGCACCCGCGAGCTGGTGGAAGTGGCGCGCATCGCCCGGGAGAACGGCGCTTCGGTACTGGGCCTGACGGCAGAGAACTCGCCTCTGGCCAAGGCCAGCACCCTGAGCCTGAACATTCCACTGCCGGAAGACACCGACATCTACATGCCGATGACTTCGCGGATCATTCAGTTGACCGTACTGGATGTGTTGGCAACGGGGATGACCTTGCGTCGCGGGGTGGATTTCCAGCCGCATCTGCGCAAGATCAAAGAGAGTTTGAATGCTAGCCGGTATCCTGTGGGTGACGAGTTCAACTAACTAGAGATCAAAAGCCCCTCACCCCAGCCCTCTCCCGGAGGGAGAGGGGGCCGACCGAGGTGTCTTGCGCTACACATCGACCTGAACGACCGAGTTGATTATGGATTCCGGTCACCGCAACCTCTGGCTTGGCCAAGCCAAGATCACCGCCGCAGTCGCAGGTCGATGTACATAGCCAATCCAACTCGGTCAGTCCCCTCTCCCGGAGGGAGAGGGGGCCGACCGAGGTGTCTTGCGCTACACATCGACCTGAACGACCGAGTTGATTATGGATTCCGGTCACCGCAACCTCTGGCTTGGCCAAGCCAAGATCACCGCCGCAGTCGCAGGTCGATGTACATAGTCAATCCAACTCGGTCAGTCCCCTCTCCCCCCGGGAGAGGGTTAGGGTGAGGGCAGCGGTGGAACTGACACACTCAAGCCGCAGCCCAAGCCTGCAAACTCAAATGCGCCTTCTCCCCCGGCGCCAGATGCAGGCTATCCGTCCCACCCGCCGCCGCTTCAACACAGACAAACTCCGAGATCTCATCCCAGGTCACACCCAACAACGGCCGCGCCCCCGGGTGCCAGACCACCGTGTCCGCGCTGTCACCGGTATCGATGCACAATTCGCGCTGCCAGGCGTGATCCTTGAGCTGCAATTCGCCGTCGTGCTGGAACACGCGCTGACAGCCACCATCAACCCGCAGCTCACCTTCCTGCTGACAGACTTCACGGTTCAACTGGTCATAACCCTGCGCGCCTTCGAGCCCAGACAGCGCTATCTCACTCACATCGCCAATACGCCAGTAAGCGTGCAAAGCCTGGCTCAACTGGCACGGCATGTCGTCCTGATGCTCGGTGCTCAGGCGTAACTCCATGCGTTCGCCCAGGTGCGCGTGCAGGTCCACCTGCCAATCACACAGTTGCAATTGCCAATGCAGACGCACGCCGTCATCGGCGGTGCTGCTGTCGAGCAGTTTCCAGTCCAGCAATCGCGCCCAGCCATGGGACGGCCATGCGTTTTCACTCGGATGGCGGCCATACCACGGCCAGCAAACCGGCACACCGCCACGGATCGCGCCGACGTGCGGCCATTTCGCCGCGCACCACAACCACGGTTTCTGCCCGCGCGGCTGAAAGTGCAGCAACTGCGCACCCTGACGACTGAACACCGCCTGACACAGCGGATGATCGATCACCAGCACATCGCGCATCTGATAGCGCTCCCAGGCGAACACCGGTCGTTCGCGCAAGGATTTGAAGAAGCGTTGCAGCGGATGCTCATGCATGGGCCACGGTTCCAGATTCAACTTTCATGGGCTGCGACACCCCTTTCCAAAAAAAAGCGGACAGCCTGGGCTGTCCGCAAATATGCGCACATAGAGAGGAGCTTATCGCAGACGCGTTAGAACGTAGACTGAATTTTCAGGCCAGCGACCAAAGCGTTGTCCACTTGATCCACACCACCCGGGTGAGTGATGTATTGCAGGTTAGGACGCACGGTCAGCCAGTTGGTGACGTGGAAGCCGTAGTTGATCTCGTAGTTGTATTCGGTCTCACGAATCGGCGAGAACACCGGATTGTCGTAGTCCGAAACACCGTTGGAAGCGTTCAGCAGCTCGGCGTTTTTCTTCACGTCGTCGTTGACATGGATACGCGCGGCACCGATGCCGACGTCATCCTTCGGACGGGCGTCGAACGGGCCTTTGTAGACAAACATCACCGACTGATAGTTGTCGATGAAGTTGGTGTCCTTGTCGTGGAACGTGGCGTTGGCCGCGATGTTCAGACCACGGGAAGCATCACCGTTGTGGCTGGTGAGTTGCTGCTGCGCAACGAACCAGTAGCCGTGCTTGCTGCTGTGGGTGCGGTAGGCATTGCCGGTGGTTGCTGCGTCGTTGCCGTTGATGTCTTCACGGACATCATTGGCATCAGCCGTGCTCTTGTAGTAACCGACGCGGTATTCGCCCGGCAGGCTGTTGACCTTCGGCGACCAGACCAGCTCGACCGGCAGCACGGTACCGGCGGTGCCGCTGCCGCTGAGCTTGAAGCCGTTGCCGTGTTCCAGCTGCGACGGGTTCTGGTTGTACGCACCGATCTGCGCGAAGAGCTCGTCGTTGATGTTGTACTTCACGCGGATCGCGGCCTGGCTGACGGGCCAGTTGTACCAGATGTTGGTCGCCCAGTTGCCCACTTGCGAGCCGCAGAACGCCAGGTTCTGGAATTCGCACGGGAAGGTGTTGAAGTCTTCGCCTTCACCGAAGTAACCGGCCTTGACGTCGAGTTTGTTGTCGAAGAACTGGTGCTGAATCCACAGTTGGGTCAGACGCACCATGTGGCCACGACCGTAGACTTCCTGCGAGGAAGACAGGGTGCCGGCACGCGGATCGCCAACGCGGTCGTTGGAGATGTTCTGACCGTTACGGTTGGTCAGCTGGATCTTGGCTTGAGTGTTGTCCCAGCCCCAGAGTTTTTGCAGGTCCAGTGCCACGCCCAGACCGAACTGGTCGCTGTAGCGGCCGGTCTTGTCGTCGTTGTAGCCGCCATGCAGGTTGGCGCCCATTTCCCCAACGTAGTCGGCCTTGATGTCGATGCCTTGCTCGATCAGCTTGGTCCGCTCACCACCCCAGTCGCCCGTCATCCATTTGGAATCGGAGCTGAATGCATCGGCGGCCATGGCATTGCCGGCCAGGACCAATGCGGCCGCGGCTGACATTTGGCAGATCAACCGGGCATTGACGTGTTTCTTTTTCATCCCTACATCCTCGTCTTTATTGTTATTAACTGTTTTTTTCCAACGCGGTTTACATAAAAAGTGCAGTGAACGACAGACCGAACACCACTTTTCCCCTGTGGGAGCGGGCTTGCTCGCGAAGGCGTCATGTCAGTCGACATATGTGTTGCCTGACACTCCGTTTTCGCGAGCAAGCCCGCTCCCACCTTGTTCTTCAGCGCCCTTTGAATTGCGCTACGTTTGCAGATCGGGCTTCGGTCTGCGAATGACCCGCAACCCCCAGGCGCTCGCCGCTCTTGGCATCGAACAGCAGCACTTTCGACGGATCGAATTGCAGGGTCAGGGTTTCGCCCACTTGCGGCGCCACGTCCGGCGCCAGTCGGCAGCAGACCTTGGTGTCGTTGAGGTTGACGAACACCAGGGTGTCCGGACCGGTCGGCTCGGTGACCTGCACTTCGGCCTTGATGCTCGGCAGGCCGTTGCCCTCGCCGTTCGCCAGCGCGATCTGCTCAGGGCGCAGGCCGAGGATCACTTCGCGGTCTTCGAGACCGGCGTCCTGCATTGCCATCGGCAGCTCGCAACGGGCCTGGCCGCTGTCCAGCAGCGCCAGCAGACGGCCGTCCTTGCGTTGCAGGCGCAGCGGGATGAAGTTCATCGGCGGCGAACCGATGAAGCTCGCCACGAACAGGTTGGCCGGGTCGTTGTAGATCTCTTTCGGCGTACCGAACTGCTGGATGATCCCGTCCTTCATCACCGCCACTTTGTCGCCCAGGGTCATCGCTTCGATCTGGTCGTGGGTCACGTAGACCGTGGTGGTTTTCAGACGCTGGTGCATCAGTTTCATTTCGGTGCGCATCTCGACGCGCAGCTTGGCGTCGAGGTTGGACAGCGGTTCGTCGAACAGATAGATCTTAGGCCGACGCGCCAGTGCACGGCCCATCGCCACGCGCTGTTGCTGGCCGCCGGAGAGCTGACCCGGTTTGCGATTGAGCAGGTGCTCGATCTGCAACAGCTTGGCCACGCGGGCGACTTCTTCGTCGATGGCCGACTGGCTCATCTTGCGGATCTTCAGACCGAACTCGATGTTCTCGCGCACGCTCATGGTCGGGTACAGCGCGTAGGACTGGAACACCATGGCGATGTCGCGATCTTTCGGGCTCATGCCGCTGACGTCTTGGTCACCGATCATGATCGCGCCGCCGGTGATGGTTTCCAGACCGGCGATGCAGTTCATCAGGGTCGACTTGCCGCAGCCCGAAGGCCCGACAAGGATCAGGAACTCACCGTCCTTGATCGACAGTTCGATGTTCTTCAGGGTGTCCGGCAGGCCGGCACCGTAGGTCTTGTTTACATTGCGAAGTTCGAGCGTAGCCATGATTACCCCTTGACTGCGCCGGCCGTCAGCCCGCGCACGAAATACTTGCCTGCGACCACATAGACCAGCAGGGTCGGCAGCCCGGCGATCATCGCCGCCGCCATGTCCACGTTGTATTCCTTGGCCCCGGTACTGGTGTTGACCAGGTTGTTCAGCGCCACCGTGATCGGTTGCGAATCACCGCTGGAGAACACCACGCCGAACAGGAAGTCGTTCCAGATCTGGGTGAACTGCCAGATCAGGCAGACCATGATGATCGGCGTCGACATCGGCAGGATGATCCGGCGGAAGATCGTGAAGAAACCCGCGCCATCAAGACGCGCCGCCTTGATCAGCGCATCCGGAATGCTCACGTAGTAGTTACGGAAGAACAGCGTGGTGAACGCCAGACCGTAAACCACATGGATGAACACAAGGCCCGTGGTGGTGCTCGCAAGGCCCATCTTGCCGAGGGTGAACGACGCCGGCAGCAGCACGGTCTGGAACGGCAGGAAGCAGCCGAACAGCAGCAGACCGAAGAACAGCTGCGAACCCTTGAAGCGCCAGAACGACAGCACGTAGCCGTTCAACGCACCGATGGCGGTGGAAATGATCACGGCCGGAACGGTGATCTTGATCGAGTTCCAGAAGTAACCGTCAACCGTGGCCCAGGCTTTCACCCAGCCGATGCCGCTGACCACGGTCGGCCAGCTCAGCAGGTTGCCGGTGGAGATGTCTTCCGGGGTCTTGAAGCTGGTCAACAGCATGACCACCAGCGGTACCAGATACAGCAGGACCGCAAGGATCAGCACCGCGTAGATCGCGATGCGACTCAGGCTGATGGAAGGTTTGGCAGCGAGACTAGTCATGACGCTTGGTCCTCAGCTCGGAGTACAGGTAAGGCACGATGATCGCGAGGATCGCACCGAGCATCAGGATTGCACTGGCCGAGCCCATGCCCATCTGCCCACGACTGAAGGTGAACGAGTACATGAACATCGCCGGCAGGTCGGAGGAATAACCCGGGCCGCCGGCCGTCATGGCCGCCACCAGGTCGAAGCTCTTGATCGCAATGTGCGCCAGGATCATCACCGCACTGAAGAACACCGGACGCAGGCTTGGCAGCACCACTTTCCAGTAGATGCGCGGCATGCTCGCGCCGTCGATCTGGGCGGCACGGATGATCGACTGATCAACGCCACGCAGGCCGGCGAGGAACATCGCCATGATGAAGCCCGAGGCTTGCCAGACCGCCGCGATCACCAGGCAATACACCACGCGATCAGGGTCGATCAGCCAGTCGAGACGGAAGCCTTCCCAGCCCCAGTCCCGCAGCAATTTGTCCAGGCCCATGCCCGGGTTGAGCAGCCATTTCCACGCCGTACCGGTAACGATCATCGAGAGCGCCATCGGGTACAGGTAAATGGTGCGGATGAAGCCTTCGCGACGGATTTTCTGGTCGAGGAATATCGCCAGTGTCACGCCGATCACCAGGGTGATGCCGATGAACATGCCGCCGAATACGGCCAGGTTCTTGCTCGCTACCCACCAGCGATCGTTGTCGAACAGCCGCGCGTATTGCGCCAGCCCTGCCCACTTGTAGTTCGGCAGGAAGGTCGACGTGGTGAACGACAGGACAAACGTCCAGAGGATATAGCCATAGAAGCCCACCAGAACGATGAACATGCTCGGCGCCAGCACCAGTTTCGGTAGCCAGCGCTGCAATGCGTCGAACGGCGAGGCCTTGCTGAACACAGCAACAGAACTCATGGGAAGATCCAGTAGGAGATTAAGAATTACGGATGCGATCCCTGTGGGAGCCAGCCTGCTGGCGATTGCGTTGTGTCAATTCACACTTTCGGTGGCTGACAGTCCGCTATCGCGAGCAGGCTCGCTCCTACAGGCCAAGCATTACTTGGCAGCCTTGATGGCGGTGCCGAGTTTCTTCGCAGCGTCGGCCGGGTCGGCTTTCGGGTCGTTGATGAAGTTGGTCACGACATCAAAGAACGCACCCTGCACGGCCAGCGTGGTCGCCATGTTGTGCGCCATGCTTGGCTGCAGGCCGCCGGTCTTGGCGTCTGCCAGGAAGTCCTTGGCAGCGGTCTGGGCGCAGGAGTCGAAACCGTACTTGCCCATGTCGGCGAGCATGTCGTTACGCACCGGGATCGAGCCCTTGTTGATGCTGAAGACTTTCTGGAAGTTTTCACCCAGCACGACTTTGGCGATGTCCTGCTGACCGGCCGCGGTGCCCGCGTCCTTCTGCTTGAACACGGCCAGGGAATCGATGTTGTAGGTGAACGCCTTGTCGGTACCCGGGAAGGCGACGCACTCGTAGTCCTTGCCGGCGACTTTCTTGGCGGCGGTCCATTCGGACTTGGCCCAGTCACCCATGATCTGCATGCCGGCCTTGCCGTTGATGACCTTGGCCGCTTCCAGGTTCCAGTCCTGGCCTTTGCCGTCCTGGTCCATGTAGGTCGCGACTTTCTTCAGTTCGGTCAGGGCCTTGACCATTTCCGGGCCGGTCAGGGCAGCGTTGTCCAGGTCGACCAGGGCTTTCTTGTAACCATCAACGCCCATCACCGACAGCACGACCGCTTCGAACACGGTGCTGTCCTGCCAAGGCTGGCCACCGTGGGCCAGCGGGATGAAGCCCGCAGCCTTGAGCTTGTCGCCAGCGGCGTAGAACTCTGCGAGGGTAGTCGGGGCTTTTTCGATACCGGCTTTCTTGAAGACTTCCGGGTTGATCCACAGCCAGTTCACACGGTGAATGTTCACCGGCACGGCCACGTAGTCACCGTCGTACTTCACGGTGTCGGAGACTTTCTTGTCGAGCAGGCTGTCCCACTTTTCGGACTTGGAAACGTCCTTCAGGACGTCAGTGTCGAGCAGGCCGGTCGACGCCCATTCCTGGATGTCCGGACCTTTGATCTGGGCAACGCCCGGCGGGTTACCGGCCACGGCGCGGCTTTTCAGCACGGTCATGGCGGTCGCACCGCCACCACCGGCGACAGCACCGTCTTTCCAGGTGAAACCGTCTTTTTCCACTTGTGCCTTGAGCACATCGACAGCAGCTTTTTCGCCACCGGACGTCCACCAATGCACGACTTCCACCGAACCTTTGGATTCGGCAGCGGAAACACTCAGGGGCAGCACAGCGAGCGGGAACAGGGAGGCGACAGAAATGACAGTAGCGAGGCGAGAAATCGCATTCATCTGAGATGTACCTTTCTTGTTGTTATGCATGCAAGTCTGGTGCTTGCGCTGCACACGAGTTTAAACAGAGCGTTTCCCCTCGCAGGTAACGAAGGGACGCGCGAATGTCACCACATGGTTACACAGGAACGGGCCGGGACAACTGCGCCAGCGCAGTCGCCATGCTTGGCGCCAGCGGCAGACGGGGAATCAGCACCGCCTGCCAGGCGTGATACAGATCCGGTTTGCCCGCCCAGATATCGGCACTTGGGCGGTTTTGCGGATCGAGCTCGTGATGCCAGCTGCCGTCGCAGCGGTCGATGAAATTCGCTTCGCAAAATTCCCAGAACAGTCGGTACCAGGTTTCGTACTGCGCCTCGCCGGTACGTTTGAGCAAGGCGCTGGCGGCAGCGCTGGCCTCGGCGTGGGTCCAGTGCAGGCGATGGCGGACGACGGCTTTGTTGTCCCAGTCGAGGGTGTAGACGATGCCCGGGGCGCCATCGACATCCCAGCCTTGACGGCAGTTGTTCTCGAACAGTTTCTGCGCATCAGTGGCCAGCCAGCCGGGCGTGAGCATGCCGGCCTGGACCCGCGCCGCTTCGAGGTGCAGCAACAGCCGCGCCCACTCGAAGCCGTGGCCCGGCGTGGTGCCGTAGGGGCGGAAACCGTCCGCCGGGTTGTCGTGGTTGTATTCGCGCAGCGGCTGCCAGTTTCGGTCGAAATGCTCGATCACCAGATATTCGTTGGCGGCGGCGTGACCGTGAATCACTCGCTCGACGATGCGCTGCGCACGCACCAGCCAGCGCGGGTCGTCGGTGACATCGGCCAGCGCGAGGAACGCTTCGGTGGCGTGCATGTTGCTGTTGGCGCCGCGATAGGCTTCTTCTTCGCTCCAGTCGCGGTTGAAGAATTCGCGCATGGCGCCTTCTTCTTCGCTCCAGAAATACGTGTCGATGATATCGATGGCGTCATCCAGCAACGCCTGGGCGCCGGGACGCTGGGCGACCACAGCGGAACTCGCCGCGAGGGCGACAAAAGCATGCAGGTAAGCGTTCTTGCCGGTGTTGCCGTCGCGGTGTTCGGCAACAGCGAACCAGCCGCCGTGCAGCGCATCGCGCAACGGGCCGCGCAAGGCTGCAATGCCGTGATCGACCAGCTCGGCAAACCCCGGCAGGCCCTGAATGTGGGCCATGGCGAAGCTGTGGGTCATGCGCGCGGTGTTCATGGTTTCGGCTTGCGCGCCGACCTGGAGCTGGCCGCGCTCATCGAGATTGCCGAAGCCTTCCGGCAATCGCGAAGCCTTGGCAAATGCCAGCAGGCGCAGGCCTTCGTCGGCGAGCCATTGCTGGTGGGCAGGGGCATTCAGCCAACTGCTGAAGCCCGGATTGAAGTGATCCATGGAAGGCCTTTTTTGTTGTTATGACTGCGGGGAGTCTAAACAACGGGCCGGGGTGGGCTTGTAACGAAGGGGGCGGGTTTTGTCACTGAGTTGTGACAAAGAGCCAACCCTCACCCCAGCCCTCTCCCGGAGGGAGAGGGAGCCGACCGAGGTGTCTGGCGTCATACATCGACCTGAAAAACCGAGTCGATTATGGATTCGGTAAAGCAGGATCAAGTCGATGTATCTTTAAAGCATCCCCCGATCGGTCCCCTCTCCCTCCGGGAGAGGGTTAGGGTGAGGGAAAGCTTTTGGCTTAATCAGCCGAACGCGGCAACTGCAGGGTCACACGTAGTCCGCCTTCACGCAGGTTCTGCAACGTCACCTCACCGCCATGGCTATGGGCAATATTGCGGGCGATCCCCAACCCCAGCCCATAACCCTGCTGCTGCCCCGCCAACCGGAAGTGCGGTTCGAACACCTGCTCCAGCCGCTGCTCCGGCACGCCCGGCCCTTCGTCGTCGACATGCAGCACGAATGCGCTTTCGTCGTCATCGATGTGCAAATGGGCGTTCTGCCCGTACTTCAGCGCATTGTCGATCAGGTTGCCGATGCAACGCTTGAGCGCCAATGGTTTACCCGGATACGCCGCCAGCGCTCGCCCCTGCTGGGTCACGCGGCCATTGCCGTTGGGCGCCAGATACGGCTCCACCAGACAATCGAGCACATGATTGAGATCCACCGGCTCGATGTTTTCGTGGATGTCGGTGTCTTTCACGCATTGCAGCGCGCCTTTGACCAGCAACTCCAGCTCATCCAGATCACGGCCGAACTTGGTTTGCAGCTGTTCGTCTTCCAGCAGCTCGACCCGCAGACGCAGGCGAGTGATCGGTGTGCGCAGGTCATGGGAAATCGCGCTGAACAACTGGCTGCGCTCGGTGAGGTAGCGACTGATGCGCTCGCGCATGGTGTTGAAGGCGCGGCCCACTTCGACCACTTCACTGCCACCGCCCTCGGCCACCGGCTCGACGTCGGCGCCCAGCGACAAGTCCCGCGCCGCTCGCGCCAGGCGCTTGAGCGGCCGGCTCTGCCAGTGCACCAGCAAGCCGATGAACAACAGCAGAAAACCACTGGTGAACACGATGAACCACACCTGCTGGGTTGGCAGGCCCTGCTCTTCGAGACTGGTATAGGGCTCGGGCAACAGCGAGGCGATGTACAGCCACTCCCCCGGCGCCAACTGGATCTGAGTCACCAGCACCGGCGGATTAACCGGTTCCAGGGTCAGCGCGTAATGCGCCCAGGAGCGTGGCAACTCATCGAGTTTCAACCCGGCATTGAAGATCCGCAGGTCATCGGGGCTGACGAAGGTCACCAGAATATCGGTGTCCTGGCCCAGCGACTGACGCAGCACCTCGTCCACCGCCTGGAGCACCGCAGCCTTGCGCGGCGTGACCGGCAAAACCTCCATGCCCAACGGCTTGTCATTCAGCGTCACCACAAATCGGGTGCCGCCCATGCTGCGCAATTGATCGAGCACCAACGGCCGATAGGCCACCGGCAACGAGCGGAAATAACTCACGCTGGCGGTCATCGAATGGGCGAGGCTGCGGGCGCTGGTGACCAGACCTTCGAGCTGCGTCGCACGCAATTGGGACACCCAGATCACACTGGACAGCGTCTGGGCGAACAACACCGCCAACAATGTCAGCAGCAGCATTCGCCCAAGCAGCGAACGCGGCATCGGCACTTTGCGCGCGGTGTTGCGCAGGAACTCAGTGACCATTGCCGGCAACCACATTGGCTGCCAGTTGGTAGCCGCTGCCACGCACGGTACGGATCAGCCGTGGCGGCTTTTCGGTGTCGCGCAGACGCTGGCGCAAGCGGCTGACGGCCATGTCGACGATACGATCGAGGGGCATCAGATCGCGGCCACGGGTGGCGTTGCCGATGGTGTCGCGGTCGAGGATTTCCTGGGGGTGATCGAGAAACAGCTTGAGCAGCGCGAAATCGGCACCGGACAGAATCACTTCCTCGCCGTCGGTGTGAAACAGGCGATGGCTGACCATGTCCAGTCGCCACTCATCGAAGGCCAGCACTTCACTGCCGCTGCGTTCCTGACCGAACTGGGCACGGCGCAACAGGGCTTTGATTCGCGCTTGCAGTTCGCGGGGACTGAAGGGTTTGCCGAGGTAGTCGTCGGCGCCCAGTTCCAGACCGATCACCCGATCGGCCTCGTCGGAACTGGCGGTGAGCATGATGATCGGCACCTGGGCCTGACGCGGATGCTGGCGCACCCAGCGGCAGAGGCTGAAGCCGTCTTCATCGGGCAGCATCACATCAAGGATCACCAGATCGCTCGGCGCCTCGTTCAGCGCCTGGCGAAAACTGGCGCCGTCGGCCGTGGCACGTACCTGAAAACCCGCGCGGGTCAGGTAGGTTTCCAGCAACTCGCGTATCTCCTGGTCGTCATCGACCAACAAAATCGACTTGTTGACTGAACTCACTTCGAAGGCATCCTTGTTGTTGGAATTGGGCGGATTATGCCTGATGTGCCGATGGTTCCCACGCTCGGCGTGGGAATGATCATTGACCGGATTGTTCGAGCGCGACTCCTGCACCGACGAGACCCGAGTACGGCGCCGTTACCAGCCACACCGGAATCCCCTTGAAGTAATCGCTCATGCAGCCCTTGTCGGCGAAGCTGCGGGCGAAACCGCTTTCGAGGAAGAAATCGGCAAACCGTGGAATCACGCCGCCAACGATGTACACCCCACCGCGACCGCCAGTGGTCAGCACGTTGTTGCCGGCTACGCGACCGAGCCAGCAGCAGAACTGCTCCAGCACTTCCAGGGCAATAGGGTCGCCCGCGAGGCCGGCTGCAGTGATCGCTTCCGGCGTGTCGAGTTTGGGCTCGTGACCATCCACCGCGCAGATCGCCCGGTACACCCGAGGCAGACCGCCGCCGCTCAACGCGGTTTCCGCGCTGACGTGGCCGATTTCGTTGTGGATGTGCTGCCAGAGCTGGGTTTCACGCGGGCTGCTCAACGGCAGATCGACGTGACCGCCCTCCCCCGGCAACGCCGCGAACCGGCCTTCGCCCAGATCGAGCAAGGTGCCAACGCCCAGGCCGGTGCCCGGGCCGATCACCACCGCCGGACGCAACGGTTCCGGCGTGCCTTCGCAGACCACGCGGAATTCGCCGGGCTGCAAACGGGTCATGCCCAGCGCCATTGCCGAGAAATCATTGATCAGCAACAACTGCTCGACCTGCAACGCCTGGCAAAACGCCTTGCGGCTCAGGCGCCAGTGGTTGTTGGTGAACTTGAACTCATCGCCGCTCACGGGACCTGCCACCGACAGGCACACCGAACCGATGGCGCCCGGCGCCAGACCGAGCCCGCTCAGGTAGAGGCTGATCGCCTCTTCCGGGCTGGCATGGTCGGCCGTGGCCAGCACCTGCACCGATTCGAGTTGCTGATCTTTCCACAACGCGAACCGTGCGTTGGTGCCTCCGATGTCACCGACCAAAGCCAGTTTCAATTAAGCGTCTCCAGGGCAGAAGTGAAGGCGCTGGCGCCCTGCTCTGCCGAGCTGAAGGCCAAACGCATGAAGCCAAACAGTTCGCGGCCGCTGCCGATGTTGTTGCCCAACAGGCCTTTGGCGGGTTCGCGCGCTGCGAATTCGGCGGCGTCCACTTTGAGTTCCAAGGTGCCTTTGACGCCATCGACGCGGATGATATCGCCCTCTTGCACGCGAGCCAAAGCGCCGCCGACATAAGCCTCCGGGCTGACGTGGATCGCCGCCGGGATTTTCCCCGACGCGCCGGACATGCGCCCGTCCGTCACCAACGCAACCTTGAAGCCGCGATCCTGCAGCACGCCAAGGAACGGCGTCATCTTGTGCAGTTCCGGCATGCCGTTGGAGCGCGGGCCCTGGAAGCGCATCACCGCGACAAAATCCTTCTCAAGCAAACCAGCCTTGAAGGCGTCGGCCAGATCCTGTTGATCCTGGAACACCATGGCCGGTGCTTCGACGATCTGGTTTTCCAGCGCCACGGCGGACACCTTCATCACGCCACGACCAAGGTTGCCTTCCATCACCCGCAGGCCGCCCTCTGCCGAGAACGCACGGGCCACCGGGCGCAGAATGTTTTCGTCGAGGCTGTCGGTCGGGCCTTCGCGCCACACCAGCTTGCCGTTATCGAGGAACGGTTCCTTGGTGTACTGGCTCAAGCCGTGGCCGAGCACGGTGTTGACGTCTTCGTGCAGCAGGCCGGCTTCGAGCAGTTCGCGGATCAGGAACGACATGCCGCCCGCTGCCTGGAAGTGGTTGATGTCGGCCTTGCCGTTCGGATAGACGTGGCTCAGGGTCGGCACGACTTCGGAGAGGTCGGCCATGTCCTGCCAGGTCAGTTGAATGCCTGCCGCCATGGCGATGGCCGGCATGTGCAGGGTGTGGTTGGTCGAGCCGCCAGTGGCGTGCAGCGCGACGATCGAGTTGACCAGCGCCTTCTCGTCGACGATCTCGCCGATCGGCATGAAATTGCCGTTCTGTTTGGTCAGACGCGTGACCTGATGCGCGGCTTCGCGGGTCAGCGCCTCACGCAGCGGCGTGTTCGGGTTGACGAAAGACGCGCCCGGCAAGTGCAGGCCCATGACTTCCATCAGCAACTGGTTGGTGTTGGCGGTGCCGTAGAAGGTGCAAGTGCCCGGGCTGTGGTAGGACTTCATTTCCGATTCCAGCAGCTCTTCGCGGGTCGCCTTGCCTTCGGCGTACTTCTGCCGCACGTCGGCTTTTTCCTTGTTGGAAATCCCCGAGACCATCGGTCCGCCCGGCACGAAGATCGTCGGCAGGTGGCCGAAACGCAGCGAGCCCATCATCAGGCCCGGCACGATCTTGTCGCAGATGCCGAGCATCAGTGCGCCATCGAACATGTTGTGGGACAGCGCCACCGCCGTCGACATCGCGATCACTTCGCGGCTCGGCAGGCTCAGTTCCATGCCCGGCTCGCCCTGGGTCACGCCGTCGCACATGGCTGGCGTACCGCCGGCGAACTGGCCGACCGAGCCGATTTCGCGCAGGGCGTTCTTGATCTGTTCAGGGAACACTTCGTACGGCTGGTGCGCCGAGAGCATGTCGTTATACGAAGAAACAATGGCGATGTTCGCCGAATTCATCATCCGCAGGCTGTGCTTGTCTTCGCTGCCACACCCGGCCACGCCGTGGGCGAAGTTGGCGCATTGCAGCTTGCCGCGCATCGGCCCGTCAGTTGCAGCGCCGCGAATCAGCGCAAGGTAAGCCTGACGCGTGGCGCGGCTGCGGGCGATAAGCCGTTCGGTGACCTCAAGGACGCGGGGATGCATGTGTAGAACTCCAGGCTAACGGATGTGGCGACCTGATTGTCTATGCTGATCAAAAGCCCGTTCGCGTGGGATGACGAACGGTTTTCTTGATCATTCGGACCAGTTGATTCAGGTCACTCGTTGTAGATAAAACAAAATATTGCCACTAAAAAGGCTTGTTTTCTATTTTTATGCGAATAATCTTGTAATTCCAACAACAAAACGACGGCGGCGCTGTTCAATGACTCTTCGAATCGCAATCAATGGTTTTGGCCGCATCGGCCGTAATGTCCTGCGCGCACTGTATACCCAAGGCTATCGTCAGGATTTGCAGATCGTCGCCATCAACGATCTGGGCGACAGCGCGATGAATGCGCACTTGCTCAAATACGATACCGTTCACGGCACATTCGATGCTGAAGTTGCGCATGACAACGAGAGTCTGACCGTCAACGGCGACCGCATTTCGGTCAGCGCCATCCGCAACCCGGCCGAGTTGCCGTGGGCTGCGGAAAAAATTGATGTGGTATTCGAATGCACCGGTCTGTTCACCGATCGGGCCAAAGCCGCCGCGCATATTACTGCCGGTGCGCGCAAAGTCATCATCTCGGCCCCGGCCAAAGGCGCCGATGCCACCGTCGTTTATGGCGTGAACCACGACATCCTGCGCCAGTCGCACCAGATCATTTCCAACGCGTCGTGCACTACCAACTGCCTGGCCCCGGTGGCCCAGGTGCTGCACCGCGAACTGGGCATCGAAAGTGGCCTGATGACCACCATCCACGCCTACACCAACGACCAGAACCTGACCGACGTCTATCACACCGACCCGTACCGCGCCCGTTCCGCCACGCAGAACATGATCCCGAGCAAAACCGGCGCCGCCGAAGCCGTGGGCCTGGTACTGCCGGAACTGGCGGGCAAGCTGACCGGCATGGCCGTGCGTGTGCCGGTGATCAATGTGTCGCTGGTTGACCTGACCGTGCAGTTGAAGCGCGAAGCCTCGGCCGATGAAGTGAACGCGCTGATGAAAGCCGCGAGCCAACACTCGAAAATCCTCGGCTACAACACCCTGCCGCTGGTATCGAGCGACTTCAACCACAACCCGCTGTCGTCGATCTTCGACGCCAACCACACCAAATCCAGCGGCAAACTGCTGAAAGTGCTGGCCTGGTACGACAACGAATGGGGCTTCTCCAACCGCATGCTCGATAACTGCCTGGCGCTGTGCAACGCGGAATAAAACTCGCTCCCACAGGCTTTTGATTTCAATCTGAAATCAACACTTGACCACTCGGGCGGATGATAAGCATTATCATTCGCTCGAAATGGATCAGGTTCTCCCGTGAGTCAGTCGCAGTTCAATCACGTTTTCCTCGCCCAGCGCACTTCACTGCTGCGAACGCTGGAACGGATGGTCAACAACCACAGCACCGCCGAAGACCTGTTGCAGGAAACCTACCTGCGCGTCACCCGGGCGCTGAGCGAACGGGCCATCGATCACCTTGAACCCTTTGTCTTCCAGACCGCGCGCAACCTGGCGCTGGACCATTTGCGTGCGCGCAAGATTCACTCGCGCACCATGCTCGACGACGTGCCGCAGGACGTCGTACACAGTATCGCCGCCCCCGCCAGCAGCGCCGAAGACGCCGCCCACGCCGAACAATTGCTGGAGCGCCTGAACGTGAGCCTCGGTGAACTCAGCCCCCGTCAGCAGCAAATCTTCATCCTCAGCCGCCTGCACGGGCACAGCTATCAGGAAATCGCCGAAGAACTCAGCGTTTCCCTCAGCACGGTGCAGAAAGAACTCAAATTGATCATGACCATTTGCATCGGTGTCGCCGAGCGCTTGAATGGCGACTGATGCTGTAGGTTTTTTCTCCAGGAGTCAGGATCGACTGCACTGATCATCGGCCTTTGTTACCCTTGCCCGACTTTTACGCTTCACTAAAAAAACAGCCGTGCACAGACACAGCCGAGGAAACACCGTGACGGACACCCACCGCCCTCCTTCGCCCGACACGGCGCAGGACGCCACCAACGCAATGGACCAGGCTCTGGACTGGCTCATCGTGCTCGGCAGCCCGGACGAGGAGCAGGCCCGGCAATTTCATGCCTGGCTGGCGGCCGACCCATTGAATGCCCAGGCGTTCGCCAAGGCCCAGGCAATCTGGGATGGCCCGCAAATCGCCCAATGCGCGCAGAACCTCGCGGCCAAACCGAAGAAAGTCACCGTTCTCACACGCCTGCGCCCGCACTGGAAACCGCTGGCCACCGCCGCCGTATTGCTGCTCGGCCTGTTCAGTTTCAGCAACCTGCCGACGCGTCTGCAGGCCGATCACCTGACCGTGGTCGGCGAGCGGCAACGCTTGCAGCTCGAGGACGGCTCGAAAGTCCTGCTCAACACCAATTCCGCCTTCTCCAGCACGATCAATGATCGCCAACGAGTTGCGCGGCTGTATCAGGGCGAAGCGTTTTTCGAGATCCCGGCCAGTCGCAGTCAGCCACTGGAAATCGACGCCGGCCCGGTCAAGGCCAGCGTGCGCGATACCGCGTTCGCCGTGCGTTACCTGGACGGCGTGGCGCAGGTGCGGGTGCAGCGCGGCGATGTCGATCTGCGTGCGACCCGTGACGATGCCCGGGTGCGTCTGTCTGCCGGGGAAAGCATCCGAATCGGCCCGAACGGCTTCGACCGCCCGGCCAAAGTCGACGCCGCCACGGATCTGGCGTGGGTACAGGGTCGGCTGATCTTCGAGAACTGCCCGCTGAACCAGGTGCTGGCCGAACTGCGCCGCTACTATCCAGGCTTCATCATCAACACCAACGAGCAGTTGGCCGACGTCGCCGTCACCGGCAATTACCGCCTCGACCAGCCGCTGGACGTGGTGCGTTCGCTCGCTCACATCACCTCGGCCAAGCTTCAGGAATTCCCGGCGCTGGTGATCTTGAACTAAATGAGAATTATTTTTACTCGATAGCCGAAGCTCGTACGTCTCGTTATAGCCAATGCAATTTATTCGCATCTCGCGATGCCAATCAGCACCTATAAAGATTCGTGCGACACGGAGCGCTATCGATGTCCTCACGCCTTACCCGCCAGACTTCCTCCCCTTCCCGCGTGCTGTCGCTGCTGACCGCCGCCATCCTGATGGCCGGCACCGCACCGCTGATGGCTGCCACCGAGCAACCGGCACGCAACATGGGCGATTACTCGTTCGCCATCGGCCAGCAACCGCTGGTGTCGGCGCTCAACGCGTTCACCACCGTTACAGGTTGGCAGGTCGGCTTGCCGGCGGAACTAGGTCAAGGCGTGTCATCGCCGGGCGTGCGCGGCTCGCTGCCACCGGAAAAAGCCCTGGAGCGCCTGTTGGTGGGGACCAACCTGAGCTTCCGCAAAATCAGCAACAACAACGTCGTGCTGGAAAAACGCAACAACAGCGGCGCACTCAACCTCGATCAGGTGACCATCAGCGCCACCCGTCAGGAACAGTCGGTGAACAGCGTGCCGGCTACCGTCACCGTGCAGACCCGTCAGGATCTGGACCGCAACAACGTCAACACCATCAAGGATCTGGTGCGCTACGAGCCGGGCGTCTCCGTCGGCGGTGCCGGCCAGCGCGGCGGGATCAGCGGCTACAACATTCGCGGTATCGACGGTGACCGCATCCTGACTCAGGTGGACGGCGTCGAAGTGCCGGACGGTTTCTTCAACGGCCCGTACGCCAAGACCCAGCGCAATTACGTTGACCCGGAAATCGTCAAACGCGTGGAAATCCTTCGCGGTCCGGCCTCGGTGCTGTACGGCAGCAACGCCATCGGCGGCGCGGTCAGCTACTACACCCTCGACCCGGATGACATCATCAAGCCCGGCAAAGACGTCGGCGCCCGCCTGAAAACCGGCTACAGCTCCGCCGACGACAGCTGGCTGAAATCCGCCACCGTCGCCGGCCGCGCCGAGCAGTTCGACGGCTTGCTGCACTACAGCCAGCGCGACGGCCATGAAACCGACTCCTACGGCAGCAACAACGGCACCGGCCTTGAGCGCACCGCCGCCAACCCGGAAGACGTGAAAACGAGCAACGTACTGGCCAAGATCGGCTGGAACTACAACGAAGGTTCGCGCCTGGGCCTGACCTACGAAAAGTACAAGGATGATCGCGACACCGATCAGAAAAGCGCTTACGGCGGTCCGTACTTCAACGGTGCCCCGACGATCCCGAACAGCGTGCTGCCCGGCGGCATGTACCAATGGCGCACTGGCAACGACACCGTCACCCGCGAGCGTTTCGGCCTGGAACACAGCTTCGAGCTCAACAGCCTGCTGGCCGACAACGTGAAGTGGAGCCTCAACCACCAGACTGCCAAGACCGACCAGAGCACCGAAGAGTTCTACTACCCGATGACCCGTAAAGTGTTGCGTACCCGCGACACGATCTACGAGGAAAAACAATGGGTGTTCGATGCGCAGCTGGACAAGGCGTTCGCCATCGGTGACACCGATCACGTGCTGACCTACGGCACCACAATCAAACAGCAAAAGGTCACCGGCTCGCGCAGCGGCGACGGCAAGTGCCTGGCAGTCGGTCGCGGCTGCACCGCCATCGGAGCCACCAGTGCGGCCGATGTGCTGAAGAAATCCAGCGACTTCCCGGACCCGACCATCAATACCTACAGCCTGTTCGCCCAGGATCAGATCAGCTGGAACAAATGGACATTCCTGCCGGGCCTGCGCTACGACTACACCCAGCTCAAGCCGCACATCACTCAGGAATTCCTCAACACCGTGGCCGCCGACGGCAAAGGCACGGTCAGCGACGAGAACAAGACCTGGCATAAAGTCTCGCCGAAATTCGGCCTGACCTACGCCCTGACCGAGAACTACACCTGGTACGGCCAGTACGCCGAAGGCTTCCGCACCCCGACTGCGAAAGCGCTGTACGGCCGCTTCGAGAACAGCACCACCGGCTACAACGTGGCGCCGAACCCGAACCTTGAACCGGAGAAAAGCAAAAGCTACGAAACCGGTCTGCGCGGCAACTTCGAGCAAGGCTCGTTCGACGTGGCGGTGTTCTATAACAAGTACCGCGACTTCATCAACGAAGACGCCGTCACCCCGGGCTACAGCGAGCTGACATTCCAGACCAACAACATCAAGCACGCCACTATCAAGGGTGCCGAAGTCAAAGGTCGTCTGAACCTGGATTCGTTCGGCGCACCGCAAGGTCTGTACACCCAGGGCTCGATTGCCTACGCCTACGGTCGCAACAACGACACCGGCGAGCCGCTCAACAGCGTCAACCCGCTGACCGGCGTGTTCGGCCTCGGTTATGACCAGGACAACTACGGCGGCCTGCTGAGCTGGACCGTGGTCAAGAAGAAGGATCGCGTCGACGACAGCAACTTCAAGTCGCCGGACGGCGTCAGCAGCCAGTTCAAGTCGCCGGGCTTCGGCATTCTCGACCTGACCGGGTTCTACAAAGTCACCGACGACGTCACCGTCAGCGGCGGCATCTACAACCTGACCGACAAGAAGTACTGGCTGTGGGATGACGTGCGCGGTTACGACAGCGTCGGCGAAGCCGCCGTCCTCAGCCCGGCCAACCTCGATCGCCTGACCCAGCCGGGTCGCAACTTTGCGATCAACCTGGTCTGGGATATCTGATCCGGCCGACCTCACGGCGCGTGTGCATTGCCGCGTCGTGAGGTTTTTTTACTGTCCGGCGCTTGCCCGTACGTCTCGTTATCAAGCGCCTCTTCTTTTCAAGGACATCTCATGAGCACCCCGGAAAAAGCCCTGCGTTCGCAACGCCTGAACCAGATCACCCACGAGCCGCACAGCAAGCTCGATGCACTGGTCAAGGCGCACGCGCCGTTCGAGACCCGCGCCAATTTCGCCCGTTTCGTGGTCGCGCAGTACCTGTTCCAGTCGGAACTGGTGTCGCTGTACAACGATGCCGAACTGACCGCCATCGTCCCTGACCTGCCGGCCCGCTGCCGCGCCGAAGCGGCCAAGGCCGACCTTGCCGACCTGGACACCGAAGTGCCTGGCCCGGTAGCCGGTGCGGTGAAAAACCCGAGCAAGGCCCGCGCCCTGGGCTGGATCTTCGTCTCCGAGGGCTCCAAGCTTGGCGCAGCATTCCTGATCAAACGCGCCGTCGCGCTGGACCTGAGCGAAACCTTCGGCGCCCGTCACCTGGGCGAGCCTGAAGGCGGTCGCGCCGAAGGCTGGAAGCGCTTCGTGCGCACCCTCGATTCGCTGCAATTCAGCGCTGAAGAGGAAGCCGAAGTGGAGCAAGGCGCGATCGACGCGTTCAACCGTTTCACCGTGCTGCTGGAACAGGCTTACGCCACGGAAGCCGAACCGGCCTGAAGCCACGCGACTCCCCAATGTGGGAGCGGGCTTGCTCGCGAATGGGATCTGTCATTCAACATTGAAGGTGACTGATACGCCGCTTTCGCGAGCAAGCCCGCTCCCACATGAGAACAGCGCAAGTCTGTAGAATCCCCGTTTCGCCTCACGCACTTCGAGCCCATGCCCCAACCCGCCTCTTCCAGACTCGCCCGCCTGCTGTTCGGCCTGCTCGCCTATGTCAGCCTCGGCATCGGCCTGATCGCCATCGTCGTGCCCGGCCTGCCGACCACCGAGTTCATCCTGCTCGCCGCCTGGGCCGCGACCCGCAGTTCGCCGCGCCTGAGCGCCTGGCTGGAAAACCATCGGCTGTTCGGCCCGATCCTGAGCAACTGGCGCAACGGCAAGATCATCGCCCGCAAGGCCAAGGTCAGCGCCACGGTCAGCATGCTGCTGTGCGCCACGCTGATGCTGGTGATGCTCGATCACGGCTGGCCGGTCTATCTGGCGATTGCCGGCATGACGATGGGCAACCTGTGGATCTGGTCGCGCCCGGAAGCGTTGCCGAAGATTTCCTGATTTTTCCCTTCTTTTCAGGGCATTTGCCCGCGCAAACGTTTAGCCGTGACCGTTCGTCGGCCTGGCCCTCATGCCCCCTCGCCCCGCGCCGATGAGCATTGAATGGCGCTGAATGGATTTGGCGAACCGGGCAATTCCGTGCCCCGTAGCCAACCGTTCATTCATTCGCGAGAACATCCCATGTTCGACTCTCTGTCCATTCGCCTGAAAATCGTCCTGCTGTCGGGCCTGTGCCTGCTCGGCGTGGTTGCGCTGATCGTCGGCATCAATATCTACCAGACCAACCAGAACGACGATCTGGTCAGCGAGTCGAGCAGCAAGATGCTCACCGCCAGCGTGCAGGACCTGCTGCAGGCCAAGGCTGCCGAACAGGCGGTACAGGTGCAGAAAACCTTCGGCGAGAGCCTGCTGGTGATCACTGCGCTGGCCGACCAGATCAAGGACATGCGCGTCATGGCCGCCAAGCGTTCGCTGGACGCTGGCGCCTTGCGTGAAGAGTTGAACCTGAGCCTGAAAACCGCGTTCGAGCGCAACAGCAAGGTGCTCGGCATCTGGCTGGCATTCGAACCCAACGGCCTGGACGGCAAGGACAGCGAGTTCGTCAATGACGCCGCGCGCCAGTCCAACGAAGCCGGGCGCTTCGCTACCTACTGGAGCCGCGCCGCCGGGTCTGCGCTGAACACGATCATGGTCGAAGAAGACATGACCAAGACCACCCTCAGCGTCAGCGGCACGCCCTACAACAGTTGGTACACCTGCCCTCGCGACAACAAGCGCACCTGCCTGCTCGACCCTTACGCCGACACTGTGGGTGGCAAGGAAATGCTCATGACCACCATTTCCGTGCCGCTGCTGGTGGACGGCAAAGCCATCGGCGTGGTCGGCATCGACATCGCCCTCGACGCCCTGCAAGCGGCGGCCGTGGGTTCCCAGCGCGAACTGTTCAACGGTGCCGGGCACATGCTGATCGTCTCCGGCAGCGGCGTACTCGGTGCCTACAGCACCGACGCTACCAAGGTCGGCAAAGGCATCGCCGAAACCCTTGGCACCGAAGGCAAGGACATCCTGCAATTGCTGAGCGCCGGCACGCCGAAGATTCTCGAACAGGGCGACCTGATCCGCGCCGTGTACCCGGTCGATCCGATCGGCAATTCCCGGGCCTGGGGCGTGGTCATCGACCTGCCGAAACAAGTGCTTCTGGCCGACTCGGTCAAGCTGCAAGCGGTGCTCGACGACGCTCAGAAAACCGGCACGATCACCGCGTTGTCGGTGGCCGTGATCGCCGGCCTGATCGGCCTTGTGCTGATCTGGCTGACCGCCTCGGGCGTGACCCGACCGATCAACAGCGTTGCCGAGATGCTGAAGAACATCGCCAGCGGTGAGGGCGACCTGACCCAGCGTCTGAACTACACCAAGAAGGATGAACTGGGCGAACTGGTGAACTGGTTCAACCGCTTCCTCGACAAGCTGCAACCCACCATCGCCCAGATCAAACAGAGCATCACCGAGGCCCGTGGCACCGCCGATCAGTCGTCGGAAATCGCCCGCCAGACCAGCGAAGGCATGCAGGTGCAGTTCCGCGAGATCGATCAGGTGGCCACCGCGTCGAACGAAATGAGCGCCACCGCCCACGACGTGGCCAACAGCGCCTCGAACGCCGCCAACGCCGCGAAAGGCGCCGACCAGTCGGCCAAGGACGGGATGTCGATCATCGAGCGCAGCACCCGCGACATCAATCAACTGGCTGAAGAAGTCAGCAAAGCGGTGACCGAAGTCGAGGAACTGGCGATCAACAGCGAGCAGATCGGCTCGGTGCTGGAAGTGATCCGCAGCATCGCCGAACAGACCAACCTGCTGGCGCTGAACGCCGCGATCGAAGCGGCCCGTGCCGGTGAAAGCGGTCGTGGTTTTGCGGTGGTTGCCGACGAAGTGCGTAACCTGGCCAAGCGTACTCAGGATTCGGTGGAAGAAATCCGCGTGGTGATCGAACGCATCCAGACCGGCACCCGTGGCGTGGTCGCCACCATGCACTCGAGCCAGACCCAGGCCCACAAAAACGCCGGGCAAATCCGCCAGGCCGTGGACGCTCTCGGCAAGATCAGCGACGCGGTCACTGTGATCAGCGACATGAACCTGCAAATCGCCAGCGCCGCCGAACAGCAAAGCGCCGTGGCCGAAGAGGTCAACCGCAACGTCTCGGCGATCCGTACCGTCACCGAAACCCTGACCGAGCAGGCCACCGAATCGGCGGCGATCAGCAGCCAGCTCAATGCATTGGCCAGTCAGCAGATGAAATTGATGGATCAGTTCCGCGTGTAATCGCAGTCGCCCTGAATCCCTGTGGGAGCTGGCTTGCCAGCGATGGCGGTAGATCAGTCGATACATTATTGCCTGACACACCGTAATCGTTGGCAAGCCAGCTCCCACAGGGACCGGTGATGTCCGGCAAATCGGGGATTTCATCTAAGCCAACAGCGTTTTGCACTATTCTGCCCTCTCGTTCCGGAGGGCCTTCGATGACTGATCTGCTCACGTCCATTCAAGCCGCACTCGGCTTGTCCCGCACGCCGATTCCGTTCACCGCCGAGGGCGCTCTGCCCTCCGCGTTTGCCGTCACCGACCTTGCCTGCGCGAGCATTGCCGCTGCCGGGCAAGCGGTCGCGGAACTGCTCCAGCAGCAAACCGGAGACTTGCCTGCTCTTGAAGTCGACCGCCGCCTCGCCTCGTTCTGGTTTGCCACTTCGCTACGGCCGATCGGCTGGGAAGTGCCGCCACTGTGGGATCCGGTCGCCGGCGACTACGCAACGAAGGACGGCTGGATCCGCCTGCACACCAACGCCCCGCATCACCGCGCCGCCGCCGAAAGCGTACTGGGTGCCTGCGCCGACCGCGCAGCGATGGCGGCGAAAGTCGCGCAATGGGACAGTGCCGGTCTGGAACAAGCGGTGGTCGAGGCCAAGGGCTGCGCCGCCGAAATGCGCAGTTGGGCGCAGTGGCAGAAACACCCGCAAGGCCTGGCGGTGAATGCGGAACCGCTGGTGCATTTCAGTGATGGGAAAGACGAAAGCCATCAACCCTGGCAAGGCTCGGTGTCGCAGCCATTGGCCGGGCTCAAGGTGCTCGATTTGACCCGCGTCCTCGCCGGCCCCACTGCCAGCCGCTTTCTCGCGGGGCTCGGCGCCAATGTCCTGCGCATCGACCCGCCGACCTGGAACGAGCCCGGCGTGGTGCCGGAGGTGACCCTCGGCAAGCGCTGCGCGCGGCTGGATCTGCATCAACCGGCAGATCGTGCCGTGTTCGAAGGTCTGCTCAAGGACGCCGACATTCTGCTGCACGGCTACCGCGCCGATGCGCTGGAGCATCTCGGTTTCGGCGCCGAACGTCGCCGGCAACTGGCACCGGGGCTGATCGACGTCTGCCTCAATGCCTACGGCTGGAGCGGCCCGTGGCAGAACCGCCGGGGCTTCGACAGCCTGGTACAGATGAGCAGCGGGATTGCCGAAGCGGGACAGCGCTGGAAGCAGGCGGACAAGCCGACGCCGTTGCCGGTGCAGGCGCTGGATCATGCGACGGGGTATCTGATGGCGACGAGTGCGATCAGGTTGCTGGACGAGAGGCTGCGCAGTGGTCGAGGTGGGACCGCGCGATTGTCGCTGGCGCGGACGGCGAAGTTGTTGATTGAGCATGGGGCTGAGACGGACGAAGCATTGCGTCCGGAGGATGAGCAGGATCAGGGTTTGCAGGTGGAACAGACGCCCTGGGGGCCGGCGCATCGGCTTCAAGCGCCGCTGCGTATTGCTGGAACTCCGTTGGAGTGGGCCTTACCGGCCACTGAATTGGGATCGCATCAACCACGGTGGCTCTGAGATTTGTGCATCGCTTGAGATCGCTGCCCTCATCGGAACGCCGCCCGCCCAGCCCTCTCCCGGGGGGAGAGGGAGCCGATTGGAGGATATTTGAGAAGTACGCCGACTTGACACTTTCGAGCCGAATCCAAAATCGACACGACCTTTTCAGGTGTACGCATATCGAAAGACGCCTCGGTCTGGTCCCCTCTCCCTCCGGGAGAGGGTTAGGGTGAGGGCAGCGATCTCAAGCCGCACACCACAAAATCAGTCAAAGCGACTCAAAGAAGTCCACAACACCTGCGCCGCATACCCCCGAAACGGTCGCCAAATCTCGGCGCGGGCAGACAACCCCCGCGCCGTCATCCGCTCCCCTTCCAACACCTCCAGTGCCCGAAGCAACCCCACATCGCCAGTCGGAAACCCGTCCATATCCCGCAACTGTCGCAGCGCGATGTACTGCGCCGTCCAGTCGCCAATTCCGTGCAACGCCAGCAACCGCGCCGTCCCGCAGGCAAACAGCAGTGGATCGTCCAGCGACGCCTGCGCCACCCCGGACAAGGTGCGCCCGCGACTTTTCGGCATGCCCAGCGCCGCCAGATCAGCGTTCGCCAAAACCTTTGTCTGAGGAAAGACGTGAGTAAGGCCCGGCACCGCAGAACGCAAAGGCTCGCCATACTGCGCCAGCAGTTTCCCCGCCAACTGGATCGCCCCGACCACAGTAATCTGCTGCCCCAGCACCGCCCGAAACGCCAGCTCCAAACCATCCCACGCCCCCGGCACCCGCAATCCCGGGCGCTCGGCGATCAGCCGCGCCAGCAGCGGATCCGTCGCCAGATGCCGCTGCATCGTCGGCAAATCCGCATCCAGATCAAACATCCGTCGCAAGCGCGCAACAATCTCGGGAACCGCCGACGGACCCGGGAAATCCAGCTCGACCTCCAGCGCATCACCGTCACCGGGCCAGACCAAAACTGTGCCATGCACACCGTCCAGACCGATGCTGCGCGAATACACGCCATCGATCACGGCCTCCATCCCGACCACCGCCCGCGCCGCAAGAAACCCGAGCATCGCCGGCCAGTCGTAAGGCGCCTGGTATTCGAGCCGCAGCCTCACAGCGACAGCAAACCGCTGTACAAGCCGTAGGCCGCCAGCCCGGCCCCGGCGATCACACAGGTGAAGATGCCCTTCTCGATGGTCGTGAACAACGGCTCGCCCTGCTCATGCTTGGCCTTGGCAAACAGGATCACTCCCGGCGCATAGAGCAGCGCCGACAACAGCAGGTATTTCACCCCACCGGCGTACAGCAACCACACCGCGTAGCACAGGGCGATGCCGCCGATCAGCAGGTCCTTGGTACGTTCGGCCGAGGCATGTTCATAGGTTTCGCCGCGCCCGCTGAGCAGCACCGCATAGGCCGCCGACCACAGGTATGGCACCAGGATCATCGACGACGCGAGGTAGATCAGGCTGGTGTAAGTGCCGGCGGAAAACAGCGTGATCAGCAGGAAAATCTGGATCATCACGTTGGTCAGCCACAAAGCGTTGACCGGTACATGGTTGGCATTTTCCTTTTTCAGGAACGCCGGCATGGTCTTGTCCTTGGCCGTGGCAAACAGGATTTCGGCACACAGCAACGCCCAGGACAACAGCGCACCGAGCAACGAAACCGCCAGGCCAATGCTGATCGCCAGCGCGCCCCACGGCCCGACGATGTGTTCCAGCACCGCCGCCAGCGACGGATTCTGCAGGGTCGCCAGTTCTGGTTGGCTCATGATCCCCAACGACAGCACGTTGACCAGCACCAGCAGCGCCAGCACACCGATGAAACCGATGACCGTGGCCCGTCCGACGTCCGCCCGTTTCTCGGCCCGCGCCGAATACACGCTGGCGCCTTCGATGCCGATGAATACGAACACCGTGACCAGCATCATGTTGCGCACCTGATCCATCACCCCGCCGAAATTCGGATTGCTGCGGCCCCAGATGTCGCGGGTAAACACGTCAGCCTTGAACGCCACGGCAGCGATGACGATGAACATGACCAGCGGCACGATCTTGGCTACGGTGGTCAGTTGATTGATGAACGCCGCCTCCTTGATCCCGCGCATCACCAGAAAATGTACGGCCCACAGCAGCACCGAAGCGCAACCGATGGCAATCGGCGTGTTGCCCTGGCCGAACACCGGAAAGAAGTAGCCGAGGGTGCTGAACAGCAACACGAAATACCCGACGTTGCCCAGCCAGGCGCTGATCCAGTAACCCCACGCCGAAGAAAACCCCATGTAGTCGCCAAACCCGGCCTTGGCGTAGGCGTAGACGCCGGAATCCAGCTCCGGCTTGCGGTTGGCCAGGGTCTGGAACACGAACGCCAGGGTCAGCATGCCGATGGCGGTAATTCCCCAGCCGATCAGGATGGCGCCGGCATCGGCACGAGCCGCCATGTTCTGCGGCAAGGAGAAAATCCCCCCGCCAATCATCGACCCCACCACCAGGGCGATCAGCGCGCCAAGGCGCAGCTTTTGCGTCGGTTGCGACATACAAATCTCCTTGAAAGATGTGGTGAGGTTTTATTTGTAACAACTATTAACTAAACGGCTAACAGTCGAAGACGTTTATCAGGTAATGCCAACAAACGCCCACTTATATATAGCGGATGACGCTAACGCCTAGCACGTTAAGTCAGTTTTGTGCGCCGATCCTAATAAATCAATTCTGTACTGAAAACAGATGTGAAAAATTTGCCAAAACCCGAAAAGCAACTAGCGTGATAACTCGAAAGTAATAGGATCCATTCCCAATCAATTCGACCAAAGGCCTCTGGGACGGGCCTTCCAGACAGTAGCTTTATGCCTCCAGTGGTTTCATAAGTCATTCATTAACAATGGAATGTGGCCATGCACTGATCTATGTCAGCTGTTTGAACAGTCAACAGATCTACGCTGTGAACTCTTCTCTCCTGCAATGGAGTCATGCAATGTCTGAAGCTCCCGGAAAACTACGACTAGGTGCACTGGTTGCCCTGGTAGTCGGATCAATGATCGGTGGCGGGATATTCTCTTTGCCACAAAACATGGCCGCCAGCGCCGACGTCGGCGCCGTGCTGATCGGTTGGGCCATCACCGCCGTCGGCATGCTCACCCTCGCCTTTGTCTTCCAGACCCTCGCCAATCGCAAACCTGACCTGGATGGCGGTGTCTACGCCTACGCCAAGGCCGGTTTCGGCGACTACATGGGTTTCTCGTCCGCCTGGGGTTACTGGATCAGCGCCTGGCTGGGCAACGTGGGGTACTTCGTACTCCTGTTCAGCACCCTCGGCTACTTCTTCCCGCTATTTGGGGAGGGGAACACTCCTGCGGCGGTAATAGGCGCCTCGGTGCTGCTGTGGGCCGTGCACTTTCTAGTACTGCGCGGGATCAAGGAAGCGGCGTTCATCAACCTGGTGACCACCGTCGCCAAGGTCGTGCCATTGCTGCTGTTCGTCCTGATCGCGATCTTCGCCTTCAAACTGGACATCTTCACCGCCGACATCTGGGGCGTGAAAAACCCGGATCTGGGCAGCGTGATGAACCAGGTGCGCAACATGATGCTGGTCACCGTGTGGGTGTTCATCGGCATCGAAGGCGCGAGCATCTTCTCGGCCCGGGCGGAAAAACGTTCGGACGTCGGCAAGGCCACCGTGATCGGTTTCATCACCGTGCTGCTGTTCCTGGTGCTGGTGAACGTGCTGTCGCTGGGCATCATGACCCAACCGGAACTGGCCAAACTGCAGAACCCGTCGATGGCCGCCGTGCTGGAGCACGTGGTCGGTCACTGGGGCGCGGTGCTGATCAGCGTCGGCCTGATCATCTCGCTGCTGGGGGCGCTGCTGTCGTGGGTGCTGCTGTGTGCGGAGATCATGTTCGCCGCCGCCAAGGACCACACCATGCCGGAGTTCCTGCGCAAGGAAAACGCCAACCATGTGCCGGTCAACGCCCTGTGGCTGACCAACGCGATGGTGCAGCTGTTCCTGATCATCACCCTGTTCTCGGCCAGCACTTACCTGTCGCTGATCTACCTCGCCACTTCGATGATTCTGGTGCCGTACCTGTGGTCGGCGGCCTACGCCCTGCTGCTGGCGGTACGCGGCGAAAGCTACGAAGGCTTCGCGGCCGAACGGCGCAAGGACCTGATCATCGGCGGCATCGCCCTGATCTATGCGGTCTGGTTGCTCTATGCCGGCGGCGTGAAATATCTGCTGCTCTCGGCCCTGCTCTATGCGCCCGGCGCGATCCTGTTCGCCAAGGCCAAGCTGGAACTCAAACAACCGGTTTTCACCAACGTCGAGAAGCTGATTTTCGCCGCGGTGGTCGTGGGTGCCCTGGTGGCTGCCTACGGTCTCTACGACGGCTTCCTGACTCTGTAACCCCTGATTGATTTGTCATCTGGAGGAACACTGAAATGACCACGGAAAAAGTTAAGTACGGCGTCCATTCCGAAGCCGGCAAACTGCGCAAAGTCATGGTTTGCTCCCCAGGTCTGGCCCATCAGCGGCTGACCCCGAGCAACTGCGATGAACTGCTGTTCGACGACGTCATCTGGGTCAACCAGGCCAAGCGTGACCACTTCGACTTCGTGACCAAGATGCGCGAGCGCGGGATCGAAGTGCTGGAAATGCACAACCTGCTGACCGACATCGTTTCCAACCCCGAAGCACTGAAATGGATTCTGGATCGCAAGATCACCCCCGACACCGTCGGCGTCGGTCTGACCAACGAAGTGCGCAGCTGGCTCGAAAGCCTGGAGCCACGCAAACTCGCCGAGTTCCTGATTGGCGGCGTGGCCGGCGAGGATCTGCCGGACAGCGAAGGCGCCAGCGTGATCAAGATGTACCGCGACTACCTGGGCCATTCCAGCTTTCTGCTCGACCCGCTGCCCAACACCCAGTTCACCCGCGACACCACTTGCTGGATCTACGGCGGTGTGACCCTCAACCCGATGTACTGGCCGGCCCGTCGTCAGGAAACCCTGCTGACTACCGCCATCTACAAATTCCACCCCGACTTCACCGGCGCCGACTTCGAAGTCTGGTACGGCGACCCGGACAAGGACCACGGTAAAGCCACCCTCGAGGGTGGTGACGTCATGCCGATCGGCAATGGCGTGGTGTTGATCGGCATGGGCGAGCGCACTTCGCGTCAGGCCATCGGCCAACTCGCGCAATCGCTGTTCGCCAAAGGCGCGGTGGAAAAAGTCGTGGTCGCCGGCCTGCCGAAATCCCGCGCGGCGATGCACCTGGACACCGTGTTCAGCTTCTGCGACCGCGACCTGGTCACGATCTTCCCGGAAGTGGTCAAGGAAATCGTGCCGTTCATCATCCGTCCTGACGAAAGCAAACCTTACGGTCTGGACGTACGACGGGAGAACAAAACGTTCCTCGAAGTCGTGGCCAATTCGCTGAACCTGCCGAACCTGCGCGTGGTGGAAACCGGCGGCAACAGCTTCGCCGCCGAACGCGAGCAATGGGATGACGGCAACAACGTGGTGGCCGTGGAACCGGGCGTGGTCATCGGTTACGACCGCAACACCTACACCAACACCCTGCTGCGCAAGGCAGGGGTCGAAGTCATCACCATCAGCGCCGGCGAACTGGGCCGTGGCCGTGGCGGCGGCCACTGCATGACCTGCCCGATCATCCGCGACCCAATCGACTACTAAACGACCATCTCCCCGGCCGCACTGACCCTGTCGCGGCCGGGCCGATTACCGAATCCAAGGAGAATCATCATGGCGTTCAACATTCACAACCGTAACCTGCTCAGCCTGGAACACCACACCCCACGTGAGCTGCGCTACCTGCTCGACCTGTCCCGCGACCTCAAACGCGCCAAGTACACCGGCACCGAGCAACAACACCTGAAGGGCAACAACATCGCCCTGATCTTCGAAAAAACCTCGACCCGCACCCGTTGCGCGTTCGAAGTTGCAGCCTATGACCAGGGCGCCAACGTCACCTACATCGACCCGAATTCCTCGCAGATCGGCCACAAGGAAAGCATGAAGGACACAGCCCGCGTGCTGGGTCGCATGTACGACGCCATCGAGTACCGTGGCTTCAAGCAGGAAATCGTCGAAGAACTGGCCAAGTTCGCCGGCGTACCGGTATTCAACGGTCTGACCGATGAATATCACCCGACCCAGATGATCGCCGACGTCCTGACCATGCGTGAGCACGCCGACAAGCCGATCCATGAGATCAGCTACGCCTACCTGGGCGACGCCCGCAACAACATGGGCAACTCGCTGCTGCTGGTCGGCGCCAAACTGGGCATGGACGTGCGCATCTGCGCGCCGAAAGCCCTGTGGCCCCACGACGATCTGGTGGATCGCTGCAAAAAATACGCAGAGGAAAGCGGCGCCCGCATCACCCTGACCGAAGACCCGAAAGCCGCGGTCAAGGGCGTGGACTTCATCCACACCGACGTCTGGGTATCGATGGGTGAGCCGGTTGAAGCCTGGGCCGAGCGTATCGAACAGTTGCTGCCGTATCAGGTCAACGCGCAATTGATGAAAGCCACCGGCAACCCGCGCACCAAGTTCATGCACTGCCTGCCGGCGTTCCACAACAGTGATACCAAGGTCGGCAAACAGATTGCCGAACAGTATCCGCACCTGGCCAACGGCATCGAAGTGACCGACGACGTGTTCGAGTCGCCGGCCTGCATCGCCTTCGAGCAAGCGGAAAACCGCATGCACACCATCAAGGCGATTCTGGTGTCGACCCTGGCTGATCTGTAAACCGGCGCAGCTCTCACTGACACGACAAGGTCACTGTCGGAGCTGGCTTGCCAGCGATAGCGGTGTGTCAGCCAACGACAATGCTGACTGATCCGGCGCCATCGCGGGCAAGCCCGGCTCCCACAATGACCGCGCTCGCTCTGTCAGACCCAAGTGCTTTTTAGAAGGACCAAAACCATGCGTATCGTCGTAGCTCTGGGCGGTAACGCCCTGCTCCGCCGTGGTGAGCCGATGACCGCTGACAACCAGCGCGCCAACATCCGCATCGCCACCGAGCAAATAGCCAAGATTCATCCCGGCAACCAGTTGGTCATCGCCCACGGCAATGGCCCGCAAGTCGGCCTGCTGTCGTTGCAGGCAGCGGCCTACACCTCTGTCACCCCTTACCCGCTGGACGTGCTCGGTGCCGAAACCGAAGGCATGATCGGCTACATCATCGAACAGGAACTGGGCAACCTGCTGGACTTCGAAGTCCCGTTCGCCACCCTGCTCACCCAGGTCGAAGTCGATGCCAACGACCCGGCCTTCAAGAACCCGACCAAACCGATCGGCCCGGTCTACGAGAAAGCCGAAGCGGAAAAACTCGCTGCCGAAAAAGGCTGGGCGATTGCGGCGGATGGCGACAAATTCCGTCGTGTGGTGGCCAGCCCGCGGCCGAAACGCATCTTCGAAATCCGCCCGATCAAGTGGCTGCTGGACAAGGGCAGCATCGTGATCTGCGCCGGCGGTGGTGGCATCCCGACCATGTATGACGAGAAGCGCAATCTCAAAGGGATTGAAGCGGTGATCGACAAGGACCTGTGCTCGTCGCTGCTCGCCGAACAGCTGGAAGCGGATTTGCTGGTGATCGCCACCGACGTCAACGCCGCTTACATCGACTTCAACAAACCGACCCAGAAAGCCATCGCCCAGGCCCACCCGGACGAACTCGAACGCCTGGGCTTCGCCGCCGGCTCCATGGGGCCGAAGGTGCAGGCAGCCTGTGAATTTGCACGCCATACTGGCAAGGTTGCGGTGATCGGTTCGCTGGCGGACATCGAAGCCATCGTCCAGGGCACCGCCGGTACGCGGGTCAGCACCGCCGCGCCAGGCATCACCTACCGATAACCAGAAATACCGGGGGCAGACCCAGGGTCTGCCCTTCTCCCATGCCTTGAAAGGAGAGAACACCATGGCCCAGTTCGAACCCGGTCACTTGCACATCGAACGGCACGCGTTGACCCAGGATGACGTCAACTACAACATCCGCCTCGAATACGAGGTGTCGCAGGATCCGCAAAAAGGCAAAGGGATACAGTTCCGGCTGCTTGGAACCATCCAGGGCAAAGAGGTCAACGAACCGTTCTTTCTGCCCAAGGAAGAGGCCTACAACTTCGCGCGCAACGTCACACAGATTGCCGAAAAGTACGGTATCCCCAAGAGCCACAGCCAGATCGGCTCGGTGCACAAACATTACGATTTGATGTTTGAAGACATCCGTGAGCAGTTGAATATGAAATCCGGGGATCCGGTCAATCCCGAGCATTTCGAGTAACCCCAAAAGCCCCCCTCACCCTAACCCTCTCCCGGAAGGAGAGGGGACTGACCGAGTTGCTCGCTCAAGGTACACCGACCTGAAATAGCGAGCCGAACTCAAGTTTTGAAAAGCCCCCGATCTGCTCCCTTTCCCCCTCTCCCCTCTGGGGAGAGGGGTGGATTTCAAGCACGACGCCGATCTCAAGATTTCACCCCAGTCCCCCATCAAGGCATACTTGCCCCCCTCCGCACTCCAGAACCCAGAACCACTCCATGCGTATCCACGTCAGCTTCATCGACCGCGTCGGCATCACCCAGGAAGTCCTGGCGATACTCGGTGGGCGCAACCTCAATCTGGATGCGGTGGAAATGGTCCCGCCGAACGTCTACATCGACGCCCCGACCCTCAGCCCGCAAGTGCTCGAAGAGTTGAAGGACGCGCTGTTCCGGGTGCGCGGCGTGGAAGCCGTGGTAGTGGTCGACATCCTCCCCGGCCAGCGTCGGCACTTGCAGCTCGACGCGTTGCTCGCGGCAATGACCGATCCGGTACTGGCGCTGGACAGCGCCGGCAAGGTGCTGCTGGCCAACCCGGCGCTGATCGCCTTGTACGGTCGCGAGCCGGCGGGCGAAAGCGTCTCGGAACTGTTCAACGACCCGGGCCTGCTCGAAACTTTGCTCGAACAAGGCTTCCGCCTGCCGCTGCGGGAAATCACCGTCAATGGCCAGACCCTGTTGCTGGACGCCACGCCGATCACCGACGCCGGCGCCCTGCTGACCCTGTATCAACCGAACCGCATTGGCGAACAACTCTCGGCGCTGCACCACGACCATGCCGAAGGTTTCGATGCGCTGCTCGGCGAATCCCCGGCGATCCGCACGCTCAAGGCCCGCGCGCAACGCGTCGCGGCTCTCGATGCACCGCTGCTGATTCAGGGCGAAACCGGCACCGGCAAGGAATTGGTAGCCCGCGCCTGCCACGCCATCAGCACCCGCCACAGCGCGCCGTTCCTGGCGCTGAACTGCGCGGCCCTGCCGGAGAACCTCGCCGAGAGTGAACTGTTCGGCTACGCCCCCGGCGCCTTCACTGGCGCACAACGGGGCGGCAAGCCGGGGCTGATGGAACTGGCCAACCAGGGCACGGTGTTTCTCGACGAGATCGGCGAAATGTCGCCGTACCTGCAAGCCAAACTGCTGCGGTTCCTCAACGACGGCAGCTTCCGTCGGGTGGGTGGTGATCGCGAAGTGAAGGTCAACGTGCGCATCCTCAGCGCCACCCACCGCGACCTGGAAAAAATGGTCAGCGAAGGCCTGTTCCGCGAAGACCTGTTCTACCGCCTCAATGTGCTCAACGTCGAAGTGCCACCGCTGCGCGAACGCGGTCAGGACATTCTGCTGCTGGCGCGTTACTTCATGCAGCAGGCCTGCGCGCAGATTCAGCGCCCGGTCTGCCGCCTCGCCCCGGGCACTTACCCGGCACTGCTCGGCAACCGCTGGCCGGGCAACGTGAGGCAGTTGCAGAACGTGATCTTTCGCGCCGCCGCGATCTGCGAAAGCAGCCTCGTGGACATCGGCGACCTCGACATCGCCGGCACCTCGGTGGCACGCCAGACCGACACCGACGTCGACAGCCTGGAAGAAGCCGTGGAAGCCTTCGAAAAATCGCTGCTGGAGAAGCTCTACGTCAGCTATCCCTCGACCCGCCAACTGGCCAGCCGCTTGCAGACCTCGCACACGGCGATTGCCCATCGGTTGCGCAAATACGGCATCCCCAACAAACCGTAGTCGAGCGCGGTCAAAAATGTGGGAGCGGGCTTGCTCGCGAAGGCGTCGGGTCAGCCAGCATTTATGGTGACTGACACACCGCATTCGCGAGCAAGCCCGCTCCCACAGGGTATGTGGCAGATTGGAAATCCGTTCAAAAGCGACCTCCATCTGTACTGAAAGCGCTACAGTGGAACGATATCGATACAGCCTCCTCTGATCACCGCTGTGCAAGGCTTTGATCCAGTTCAGCTTTTTTCTTCGCCCCAAGCTGTAGCGATTTCGCTACACACCCTCTCTCCGTCGCTCACCGAATAAATATCAAGTTGTTGATTTATAACGATATTTTTACATTGGCCGCGTTCTTGCTAAGTAACCGCTCATAAAATCAGGGCTTTGCGCCCAGGTATTCCACCGCGTCCACCAGACGAGTCTGGCCCCTAGGAGATTCCATGAGCGAGTTGCGTTTTACTGAAGATCACGAATGGCTGCGCGCCGAAGCCGATGGCTCTGTCACCGTTGGCATCACCGCTTTCGCGCAGAACGCTCTGGGCGACGTGGTGTTCGTGCAACTGCCTGAATTGCAGGCGTACGAGCAAGGCGCCGAAGCCGCCACCGTGGAATCGGTAAAAGCCGCCAGCGGCGTGTACATGCCACTGGACGGTGAAGTCCTGGCCACCAACCCGGCCCTGGAAGACAGCCCTGAACTGGTCAACGAAGATCCGCTGGGCGAAGGCTGGTTCTTCCGCTTCAAGCCATCCGACGCTTCCGCCGTCGCCCAGCTGCTGGATCAGGACGCCTACGACCGTCTGATCAAAGCACAAGCCGAAGCCTGAGGAACCTGACATGACCCAAGTAAATCTCGGCACCGCCAACGAATTCATCGCCCGTCACATCGGCCCGCGCGCCGGTGACGAGCAGGCCATGCTCAACAGCCTCGGCTTCGACTCGCTGGAAGCCCTGAGCGCCAGCGTCATCCCGGAAAGCATCAAGGGCACCAGTGTGCTCGGTCTGGATGACGGCCTGAGCGAAGCCGATGCCCTGGCAATGATCAAAGGCATCGCTGGCAAGAACCAACTGTTCAAGACCTACATCGGCCAGGGCTACTACAACTGCCACACGCCGTCGCCGATCCTGCGCAACCTGCTGGAAAACCCGGCCTGGTACACCGCTTACACCCCGTACCAGCCGGAAATTTCCCAAGGCCGTCTCGAAGCGCTGCTGAACTTCCAGACCCTGATCAGCGACCTCACCGGCCTGCCGATCGCCAACGCTTCCCTGCTCGACGAAGCCACCGCCGCTGCCGAAGCCATGACCTTCTGCAAACGCCTGAGCAAGAACAAGGGCAGCCACCAGTTCTTCGCCTCGATCCACAGCCACCCGCAAACCCTCGACGTGCTGCGCACCCGCGCCGAGCCTCTGGGCATTGAAGTGGTGGTCGGCGACGAGCGTGAACTGACCGACGTGACGCCATTCTTCGGCGCGCTGCTGCAATACCCGGCCAGCAACGGTGATGTGTTCGACTACCGCGAACTGACCGAACGCTTCCACGCCGCCAACGCATTGGTGGCCGTGGCCGCCGACCTGCTGGCCCTGACCCTGCTGACTCCGCCGGGCGAGTTCGGCGCGGACGTAGCCATCGGCAGCGCGCAACGCTTCGGCGTACCACTGGGCTTCGGTGGCCCGCACGCCGCTTACTTCTCCACCAAAGATGCGTTCAAGCGCGACATGCCGGGCCGTCTGGTCGGTGTCTCGGTTGACCGTTTCGGCAAGCCGGCCCTGCGTCTGGCGATGCAGACCCGCGAGCAACACATCCGCCGCGAGAAGGCCACATCGAACATCTGCACCGCGCAAGTGCTGCTGGCCAACATCGCCAGCATGTACGCCGTGTACCACGGCCCGAAAGGCCTGACCCAAATCGCCAACCGCGTGCATCACCTGACCGCGATCCTGGCCAAGGGCCTGAGCGCACTGGGCGTGACCGTCGAGCAAGCCAGCTTCTTCGACACCCTGACCCTGGCCACCGGCGCGCAAACTGCTGCACTGCATGACAAGGCCCGCGCCCAACAGATCAACCTGCGCGTGATCGATGCCCAGCGTCTGGGCCTGTCGGTCGACGAAACCACTACCCAGGCCGATATCGAAACCCTGTGGGGCCTGTTCGCCGACGGCAAGACTCTGCCTGATTTCGCAGCTCTCGCCGCTGCCGCGCAAAGCACGCTTCCGGCTTCGCTGGTTCGTCAGTCGCCGATCCTCAGTCACCCGGTGTTCAACCGTTATCACTCGGAAACCGAGCTGATGCGCTACCTGCGCAAACTGGCGGACAAGGACCTGGCCCTGGATCGCACCATGATCCCGCTGGGCTCGTGCACCATGAAGCTCAACGCCGCCAGCGAAATGATCCCGGTGACCTGGGCCGAGTTTGGCGCCCTGCACCCGTTCGCCCCGGCCGAGCAAAGCGCCGGTTACCAGCAACTGACCGATGAACTGGAAGCGATGCTCTGTGCCGCCACCGGCTACGACGCAATCTCGCTGCAGCCGAACGCCGGTTCCCAGGGTGAGTACGCCGGTCTGCTGGCAATCCGTGCCTATCACCAGAGCCGTGGCGAAGACCGTCGTGACATCTGCCTGATCCCGTCGTCCGCCCACGGCACCAACCCGGCGACCGCCAACATGGCCGGCATGCGTGTGGTCGTGACCGCGTGCGACGCCCGTGGCAACGTGGACATCGAAGACCTGCGCGCCAAGGCCATCGAGCACCGCGAACACCTCGCCGCGCTGATGATCACTTACCCGTCGACCCACGGCGTGTTCGAAGAAGGCATCCGCGAAATCTGCGGAATCATTCATGACAACGGCGGCCAGGTGTACATCGACGGCGCCAACATGAACGCGATGGTCGGCCTCTGCGCACCGGGCAAGTTTGGCGGCGACGTCTCGCACCTGAACCTGCACAAAACCTTCTGCATCCCTCACGGCGGTGGCGGCCCGGGCGTCGGCCCGATCGGCGTGAAATCGCACCTGACCCCGTTCCTGCCGGGCCATGGCCACATGGAACGCAAGGAAGGCGCGGTCTGCGCAGCACCGTTCGGCAGCGCGAGCATTCTGCCGATCACCTGGATGTACATTCGTATGATGGGTGGCGCAGGTCTGAAGCGCGCTTCGCAACTGGCGATCCTCAATGCCAACTACATTTCCCGTCGCCTGGAAGAGCACTACCCGGTGCTGTACACCGGCAGCAACGGTCTGGTGGCGCACGAGTGCATCCTGGATCTGCGTCCGTTGAAAGACAGCAGCGGCATCAGCGTCGATGACGTCGCCAAGCGTCTGATCGACTTCGGCTTCCACGCCCCGACCATGTCGTTCCCGGTGGCCGGCACGCTGATGATCGAGCCGACCGAAAGCGAATCCAAGGAAGAACTGGACCGCTTCTGCGATGCCATGATCCGCATCCGCGAAGAAATCCGCGCTGTAGAGAACGGCACGCTGGACAAGGACGACAACCCGCTGAAGAACGCTCCGCACACCGCAGCGGAACTGGTGGGCGAGTGGACTCACCCGTATAGCCGCGAGCAGGCGGTGTACCCGGTGGCGTCGTTGATCGAAGGCAAGTACTGGCCGCCGGTCGGTCGCGTCGACAACGTGTTCGGCGACCGCAACCTGGTCTGCGCCTGCCCGTCGATCGAAAGCTACGCTTGACCTGTAAGGGGGCGGGTTCGCCCGCCCCTTTCATGCGTGCCTGATGTGCCTATAACAAGAAACCGGAGAACAACCATGTCGTTAAGCGTGTTCGACCTGTTCAAGATTGGCATCGGCCCCTCCAGCTCCCACACCGTCGGCCCGATGCGCGCAGCTGCGCGCTTCGTCGAAGGGCTGCGCCGGGAAAACCTGTTGTCGGCCACCACCAGCGTCAGGGTCGAGTTGTATGGATCCCTCGGCGCCACCGGCAAGGGCCACGGCAGCGACAAGGCCGTGTTGCTGGGCCTGGAAGGTGAACACCCGGATACCGTGGATACTGAAACCGTCGCTGCACGTCTCACGCAGATTCGTGGCAGCGGGCGTTTGAACCTGCTCGGTGAACACAGCATCGCGTTCAACGAGAAAGAACACCTGGCAATGATCCGCAAGCCGCTGGCCTATCACCCCAACGGCATGATCTTCCGTGCCTTCGATGCGGCGGGATTGCAGATCCGCAGCCGCGAGTACTACTCGGTCGGCGGTGGTTTTGTAGTCGACGAAGATGCGGCCGGTGCCGACCGTATCGTCGAAGACGCCACCCCGCTGACCTTCCCGTTCAAGAGTGCCAAGGACTTGCTCGGTCACTGCGCCACCTATGGTCTGTCGATCAGTCAGGTGATGCTGACCAACGAAAGCGCCTGGCGCCCGGAAGCGGAAACCCGCGCCGGCCTGCTGAAAATCTGGCAAGTGATGCAGGACTGCGTGGCCGCCGGCTGTCGCAACGAAGGCATCCTGCCGGGTGGTTTGAAGGTCAAGCGGCGGGCGGCGGCGTTGCACCGGCAACTGTGCAAGAACCCGGAATCGTCGCTGCGCGATCCGCTGTCGGTGCTGGATTGGGTCAACCTCTACGCCCTCGCCGTCAACGAAGAAAACGCCAACGGCGGGCGTGTGGTAACCGCGCCGACCAACGGTGCAGCGGGGATTATTCCCGCCGTGTTGCATTACTACATGCGCTTCATTCCCGGCGCGAACGACGACGGCGTGGTGCGCTTCCTGCTGACCGCGGCGGCCATCGGCATTCTGTACAAGGAAAACGCCTCGATCTCCGGCGCCGAAGTCGGCTGTCAGGGCGAAGTCGGCGTGGCCTGCTCGATGGCGGCCGGCGCGTTGTGCGAAGTCCTTGGCGGCAGTGTGCAACAAGTGGAAAACGCTGCCGAAATCGGCATGGAACACAACCTCGGACTGACCTGCGACCCGATTGGCGGGCTGGTACAGGTGCCGTGCATCGAACGCAACGCCATGGGCTCGGTCAAGGCGATCAACGCCGTGCGCATGGCCATGCGCGGAGACGGGCAGCACTTCGTCTCCCTCGACAAGGTCATCCGCACCATGCGCCAGACCGGCGCCGACATGAAAAGCAAATACAAGGAGACCGCCCGTGGCGGTCTGGCGGTCAACATTATCGAGTGTTAATTAGCCCCCTCTCCCTCCGGGAGAGGGTTGGTGTGAATCAAGGAGTCACGCATGTCCACCGAACAACTGTCCAAAACCCCGCTGCACGCTCTGCACATCGAACTCGGCGCCCGCATGGTGCCGTTCGCCGGCTACGACATGCCGGTGCAATACCCGCTGGGCGTGATGAAAGAACACCAGCACACCCGTGAGCAGGCCGGGCTGTTCGATGTCTCGCACATGGGCCAGATTCGCCTGACCGGCGCCAATGCCGCCAAAGCCCTGGAAACCCTGGTGCCGGTGGACATCATCGACCTGCCGGTGGGCATGCAGCGCTACGCGATGTTCACCAACGAAACCGGCGGCATCCTCGATGACCTGATGGTCGCCAACCTCGGCAACGACGAACTGTTCCTGGTGGTCAACGCCGCGTGCAAGGATCAGGACCTGGCGCATCTGCAAAAACACATCGGCGATCAGTGCACCATTACCGAGCTGTTCGAAGCCCGCGCCCTGCTCGCCCTGCAAGGCCCGGCCGCCGTGACCGTACTGGCGCGCCTGGCGCCAGAAGTGGCGAAGATGACCTTCATGCAGTTCGCACGGGTGACACTGCTGGGCGTCGATTGCTTCGTCAGCCGTTCGGGCTACACCGGTGAAGACGGTTTCGAAATCTCGGTTCCGGCAGCCGACGCGGAAAAACTCGCCCGCGCCCTGCTGGCCGAACCGGAAGTCGCGGCCATCGGCCTCGGTGCCCGTGATTCGCTGCGCCTGGAAGCCGGCCTGTGCCTGTACGGCCACGACATGAACACCGACACCACGCCAATCGAAGCGAGCCTGCTGTGGGCCATCTCCAAGCCACGCCGCGCCGACGGTGCCCGGGCCGGCGGTTTCCCGGGTGCAGAACAGGTTTTCAGCCAGCAGCAGAACGGCGTCGCACGCAAACGCGTCGGCCTGTTGCCGCAGGAGCGGACGCCGGTCCGTGAAGGTGCAGAAATCGTCAATGAAGCCGGCGAGATCATCGGCAGCGTGTGCAGCGGCGGTTTCGGCCCGACTCTGGGTGGGCCATTGGCGATGGGTTACATCGACAGCGCCTATGTCGCACTCGACACACCCGTCTGGGCCATCGTTCGTGGGAAAAAGGTGCAAATGCTTGTAAGCAAAATGCCATTCGTTCCACAACGCTACTATCGTGGTTGATTGACTGTTTCTATAAGTAACGCGATTGCGTTATGCGTGCACTAATGTGTAACGCAATCGCCATAAAACAGTGCACTTTTCTTACATTCGATTCGAATATGAACTTGGCTTATAACGTTCGAAAACAATTGAACAAGCTAATCGTATAAGCCCGACTAATGGACCGACTAACTGCCAGCAAGCACAGGAAAACCGGGCCCCTCGCGGGGCTTGTTTTTCCTCCTGTAGTTGGCGTAGAGTTTGTCCACTGTGTTTGCATGGGTCAGCTTTGAATCGTGACCTGGGCAGTAGCCTACAAGTTAGCTACATCCCGTTCGACGTCTTCTTACTCTCCTGCAACCAGCCCCAGTACTCTTTCATGAGGAAGAGACTGTCATCAATTTTTGCGTCAAAGGAAATAAGAAATGTCCCAACGTCAGAGCGGTACCGTCAAGTGGTTTAACGACGAGAAAGGTTTTGGTTTTATCACTCCAGAAAGCGGTCCGGATCTGTTCGTGCATTTCCGCGCTATTCAGGGCAACGGCTTCAAGAGCCTGAAAGAAGGCCAGAAAGTGACTTTCGTGGCTGTGCAAGGCCAAAAAGGCATGCAGGCTGACGAAGTACAAGCAGAAGCCTAATCTTCTGTAACCAAAAAGCCCCTGATATTGATATCAGGGGCTTTTTTGTGCGCGCGAATCCGTAAAATGGCGCTTCATTTTGCGTCGAGAGGCTGCCATGTCGAAACACCTGCTCACCCCTCAGGGCGACTTCCCCGCCGTCGGCCTGGGTCGTCGTCTGGCAGCGATGTTCTATGACTTCCTGCTGTGTACCGCTCTGCTGATCGTCACGGGCTTCATCTATAAGCTAATCCAGGCCGCGATTATCGGCGAAGAGCGCCTGCGAGTACTGACCGACGCCGGCAAGCTGGACGGCGATCCGCTCTACTCCACCGTACTGCTGCTGGTGCTGTTCGGCTTCTTCGCCAAGTTCTGGACCCACGCCGGCCAGACACTGGGCATGCAGGTGTGGGGTATTCGCGTACAGAACGCCGATGGCACCGCGATCAGCCTGTGGCAGGCGCTGCTGCGGTTCATGGTGTCGATCGCGTCGTGGCTGTGCTTGGGCGTGGGATTCTTCTGGTCGCTGTTCGACAAACGCAAACGTGCCTGGCATGACATCTATTCGGATACGCAACTGGTGCGGGTCTCGAAGAAGACCAAGTAATCCTGCAGATGCAAAAACGCCCCGATCAAGTCGGGGCGTTTTCATTTGCGGCTCAAGGTCAGGCGTTGCCTGCCAGCTTCATCCGCGCAGCCTGAGTGAAATCAAGCATGCGCTTGAGCGGGCGGATCGCCTGGGGAATCAGCGCCGGGTCGACGAAGATCTCGTTCGAGCCCTCCTTCAGGCACTTCAGCGTGCGCTCAAGGGTGTTCATGGCCATCCACGGGCAATGTGCGCAACTGCGGCACGCCGCGCCGTTACCGGCCGTTGGCGCCTCGATGAAAACCTTGTCCGGGCACAGCTGCTGCATCTTGTAGAAGATGCCACGGTCGGTAGCGACGATCAGGGTCTTGTTCGGCAGCGATTGCGCGGCAGCGATCAACTGACTGGTGGAGCCGACGGCGTCCGCCAGTTCGATCACCGACGTCGGCGACTCGGGGTGCACCAGAATGGCGGCGTCCGGGTACAGCGCTTTCATGTCTTCCAGCTGCTTGGACTTGAACTCTTCGTGAACAATGCACGCACCGTCCCAGAGCAGCATGTCGGCGCCGGTCTGACGCTGGATGTAGGTGCCCAGGTGCTTGTCCGGGCCCCAGATGATGGTCTCGCCGTTGTCCATCAGGCTTTCGACGATTTCCAGCGCGCAACTCGATGTCACCACCCAGTCAGCCCGGGCTTTGACCGCCGCCGACGTGTTGGCGTACACCACAACGGTGCGCTCGGGATGCTGATCGCAGAACGCCGAGAACTCATCCACCGGGCAACCCAGGTCCAGCGAGCAGGTCGCCTCCAGGGTCGGCATCAGCACACGTTTTTCCGGGTTGAGAATCTTCGCGGTTTCGCCCATGAACTTCACACCCGCGACCACTACAGTCTTGGCCGGATGGGCGTTGCCGAAGCGGGCCATTTCCAGGGAGTCGGAAACGCAACCGCCGGTTTCTTCGGCCAGGGCCTGAATAACCGGATCGCAATAAAAGTGGGCAACCAGCACCGCGTCCTGAGCCTTGAGCTCGGCGGCGATGGCGGAACGGTAATAAGCCTCTTCCTCGGCGGTCAGCGGCTTGGGCTGCTTGGCGTCGAGGTGGGCTTGTACCAGAAGGCGTTCGGAAATCTGCGTCATGTTCGCAAGACCTGCAGGCGCATTCGCGCGAAAGTCGAGTATACACCCGGCTCCGGACCGCTTGAGGGTACCGCCGGGAGAGTGAGTTTTATCAGGCACGGACAGCGTTGAAGCTGCGCAAGGCTACAGAATATCCCGGTGATGCAAAAGATGATTCTGACCTGCGTCAGCGCAACGATGCAGAAAGGAGACATGCCGGAATCGCAGGCAAAAAAAAACCCGGAAATCCTCACTTTCGTGGGCCTTCCGGATTTTCTAAACCGCCAAATATGGTGGGTCGTGTGGGATTCGAACCTACGACCAATTGGTTAAAAGCCAACTGCTCTACCAACTGAGCTAACGACCCGCTGTGTGGTGGCGCGTATAATACTGATTTTTAAGGACTATTCAACACCTAATTTGAAAATAATCAAAAATAAGGTGTCGGGTCGCTGATTCCGGCCGCTGCGAAGCCTTCTGCACGCAGTCGGCAGCTGTCGCATTTGCCGCACGCACGGCCATTATCGTCCGCCTGATAGCAGGAAACCGTCAGCCCGTAATCAACGCCGAGCTTAACACCCGCTTGAACGATCTGGGCCTTGCTGAGGTTCTGCAGCGGTGCCTGGATGCGGAAACCGTTGCCTTCTACGCCAGCCTTGGTCGCCAGGTTGGCCATGCGCTCGAACGATTCAATAAACTCGGGACGGCAATCCGGATAACCGGAGTAATCCACCGCGTTGACGCCGATAAAGATATCGCGCGCGCCGAGCACTTCAGCCCAACCCAGGGCAAGCGACAGGAACACCGTGTTGCGCGCCGGCACGTAAGTCACCGGAATGCCTTCACCCAGCTCCTGCGGAATATCGATGCTGCTGTCGGTCAGGGCCGAACCGCCCATGCCGTTCAGGTTCAGACCGATTACCTTGTGCTCAACCACTCCCAGATCCCGAGCGACGCGTGCGGCGGCGTGCAGTTCGGCGTGAGAGCGCTGACCGTAATCGAAGCTCATGGTGTAGCAGCGATAGCCTTCGGCGCGAGCCATCGCCACGACCGTGGCCGAGTCCAGGCCGCCGGACAGCAAAATGACCGCACGTTTTTCAGCAGTGTTCAGTTGTTCAGTCATCTCAGCGCCCCGGCTCGTCATTCCACAGATACTTGTGCAGTTGCAATTGCAGGCGTACCGGCAAATTGTCTGCCACCACCCAATCCGCCAGATCCCGAGCATTCAGGTCATGATGGCTCGGGGAAAACAGCACTTCGCCGGCACGTCGCTCAAGACCGTACTGGATCAGTTTGGATACTGCCCAGTCATAGTCTTCCCGCGAGCAGATGACAAACTTCACCTGATCGTGGGGCGTCAGCAGCTCGATGTTCTCGTAACGGTTGCGATGGGCTTCTTTCGAGTCGGGCGTTTTCAGGTCTACAACCCGACTGACCCGCGGATCGACCGCGGAAATATCGAGGGCGCCGCTGGTTTCCAGCGAGACTTCGTAGCCGGCATCGCACAACTGCTTGAGCAAAGGAATGGCATTGGGCTGTGCCAGCGGCTCACCGCCAGTGACACAGACGTAGCGCGGGCGAAACCCGGCTACTTGCTCGAGGATGTCGTCGAGTGTACGAATGGTGCCGCCGCTGAACGCGTAGGCACTGTCGCAGTATTGGCAACGCAATGGGCAACCGGTCAGGCGCACAAAAACCGTGGGCAGCCCGGCAGTCCGCGTTTCCCCCTGCAACGAGTAGAAAACTTCGGTGATTCTCAATGTGTCTTGCATAGTCGCCACGGGCGTAACAGCTAAACAGGCTGTCCGCCTCCGTCAGGCACTTCAGGCAACCCCGCCAACGCGTAGATCACCAGAAGCGTGTTTCATAAAAGGGCGTGAATTCTAACGAAAAAACCCGCGACAAGCGCGGGTTTCTTCAAAAACCGACAGACAGCCTTTACATACGCTGCAGATCGCGTTGGGCCAACTGAGCGGCGGAGGTACCCGGATATTGGGACACCACCTGTTGCAGAATGCCTTTGACCTTGTCGGTGTGACCAAGGCGGCGCTCTACGTCAGCCAGCTTGTACAGCGAATCCGGCACTTTGGCATGCTTGGGATAGAGCTGAGAAACCTTGGCGAAAGCCTGACCTGCACCTTGCAGATCGCCTTTGGCCAGATTCACTTCACCCAACCAGTACTGGGCATTACCCGCGTATTGGCTGTTCGGATATTTACGCAAGAAAGCGGCGAAAGCCTGGCTGGCCTTGTCGAAATCCTTGGCCTTGATCAGGTCGAAGGCTGCATCGTAATACAGCTTTTCCTTGGCCGGATCAGCCGGTTCGCCACCCGCAGCGGGTGCCTGGGCGGCAGCGGCGGCCCCGGCTCCAGCGGCGGCACCGGCAGCAGCATTTGTATCGCTACCGGCAGAAGAATTCTCAGGAGTCGCGGCAGGTGCAACGCCGGATCCTATGCGCCGATCAAGATCCTGGTATCGCTCCAGGGATTCTTGCTTCATGCGCGCAACCTGATTCTGCAGTTCTTCGATCACGCCTTGCTGGCGCGATATCTGATCCTGCATTTGTTGCAGTTGGTTGAACAGCATGCCTTGTGCCGAGGCAGGGGCCGAAGCCGCTCCCCCGGCATAGGCGCCGTTCGTACCGTAACCTGCAGGCGGATAACTGCTCCCGCTATTGTTATAACCGGAGTTGTCATCGACCACAGGAACCGCAGCCCACGCCGCAAGCGGCGCGAGGCTGAGAGCCAGAACAGTTACAGCACGACGGCACGTTCGCATATCGAATTACTTACGCAGTTCGACGCGACGGTTTTGAGCCCAGGACTGCTCGTCGTTGCCGGTAGCAACTGGACGCTCTTCGCCGTAGGAAACCAGTTCCAGCTGAGCTGGGGAAACACCTTGCAGTACCAGGTAGCGCTGAACGGCTTTCGCACGACGCTCGCCCAGTGCCATGTTGTACTCACGAGTACCACGTTCGTCGGTGTTGCCTTCCAGAACAACGCGAGCGCCGTTTGCTTTCAGGTCTTTGGCGTGAACGTCCAGAGCGCGCATGGCTTCTGGCTTCAGGTCCGAGCTGTCGTATTCGAAGTAGAAGGTGGTGATTGCGCGCAGAGCAGCTTCTTCGCTCAGGGAACCGTCAACGGCACCAGTGTTTGCGCCGTAACCAGCGTTTGGATCAACAGCGCCTTCACCGGCGTTGTCGCCGCCTTTGGACGAGCAACCTACAGCTACAGCCATGGCCAGAGCCAGCGCAGCAAATTTACCAAACTTCAGCATTTCCATCGTGAAACTCCTAATGAACCCCAGTGTGTTAAGTAAAACGTGTAGCGCCCGCTCACTTCAGGTAAGGGGACCAGGACGGTTCTCTGACTTCGCCTTGAGCGGTAGGAAGCGGGAGCCTAACGCGTCCATTAATGGACACGAGCATCAAGACTCCCCGGCCCTGTTGGCGGGTGGCGTAGATTACCATGGTGCCGTTGGGCGCAACAGTAGGCGACTCGTCCAGAGTGCTATCAGTGAGGATTTTTACACTTCCGCGCTGCAAATCCTGAGCCGCTACCTTGAAATTGGTGAATCCGTCCTGGCGATGGATCATTACCAGGGTCTTTTCATCAGCCGAAAGCTTCGGGTTGGCGTTGTAGTTACCGATAAAGGTCACTCGCTCCGCACCGCCGCCACTTGCACTGGTTTTATAGATCTGTGGTTTGCCGCCACGGTCCGAGGTGAAGTAGATGGTCGAACCATCCTTGCCCCAGTACGGTTCGGTGTTGATGCCAGGACCTGCGGTCACGCGGGTGATCTGACGCGAACCGAGGTTCATCACGTAGATGTCCGGGTTGCCGTCTTTCGACAGTACGAACGCCAGGCGATTGCCATCCGGCGACCAGGCTGGCGCGCCGTTCAGGCCTTCGAAGTTGGTGATCTGCTCACGGCGACCGGTGTCGATGTTCTGCATGAAGATGCGTGGACGCTTCTGCTCGAAGGACACATAAGCGATACGCTTGCCGTCCGGTGCGAAACGCGGCGACAGGATTGGCTCGCGCGATTGCAGCAGGGTCACGGCGCGGGCACCGTCATAGTCCGAACGTTGCAGCGTGTAACGGGTGTTCTTCTCGGAGAAGCGTTCAGCCGTCACGTACAGCAGGCGAGTCGAGAACGCACCATCGATACCGGTGAGTTTCTGGAACGACTGGTCAGAGATGAAGTGCGCCATGTCGCGCAGCTGCTCGGTCGTACCGGAAACACTGCCGTCCGCCACTTTTTGCTCGGTAGCGACGTTGAACAGAGCCCACTGCACTTGCAAGCGACCACCGGCAGGAACGATGTTGCCGACCATGATGAACTGAGCACCTACCGCCTTCCAGTCACGGAAGATGATTTCGCTCGGCTGGCTTGGCTGGCTGATCATGTTCTGCTTTGGAATCGGCGCGTAGTAGCCCGAGTTGCGCAGGTCGTTACCAACGATTTCAGCGATGTCATCCGGCAGGACGGCGCCGCCCTGGAATCCGAACGGCACGACGGCAATTGGCGTTGCCTGGGAGCTGCCACTGCTGACCAGGATATTTTTCTCTTCTGCGGTAGCCAGTCCTGCAAAGCAGAACATGACGACAAGCAGTCCTCGAAGAAGGTTTCTCACAAGGCTAGATCCTCAGGTGTGAATGTCATCTTGAATGAACGATAGGGAGCGAAATCCGCTGGACTCAAACCCTGCATTTCGGTCAATCGACCAATATTTTTTACAGCCGCGACGGTTGAACTGTCGAACGGTGCGTCACCGCTGGACTGAATAACCTTGACGCCTGAGATTGTTCCGTCAGGAAGCATGTTGATCTGCAACGTTACCTTCATGCCCCTGCGGGCAGACGGTGGCTGCGCCCAACCTTCAGATGCTCGCGAACGAATCAGATCATCGAAGTTGCCTGCGGTTTCATCGCCCAACTCATCCGACTTCGTAGCCTGACGGTCGACTTTGTCCGACAGCAAGTCGGCCAATGCCTGGGCCTTCTTGTCCTCAACCGATTTGCGTGCTGCGTCCTGCGCTTTCTTCTTCGCAGCATCGGCAGCAGCCTTCTTCTTGGCGTCTTCGGCGACTTTCTTCTTCGCCTCTTCAGCTTCGGCTTTTTTCTTCGCGTCTTCGGCAGCTTTTTTCTTCGCGTCTTCGACGATTTTCTTCTTGGCTTCTTCAGCGGCCTCTTTCTTGGCCTCTTCTTCAGCAGCCTTCTTGGCCTCTTCTTCGGCTTTCTTCTTGGCTATATCAGCCAATTGTTTCTCTTCTGCCTTCTTGGCGTCGGCGGCTTTCTTCGCGTCTTCGGTTTTCTTGGCTTCATCAGCCTTCTTCGCCTCGGCCGCTTTCTTCGCCTCATCGGCTTTCTTGGCTTCCTCGGCCTTTTGAGCCGCTTCTTCTTTCTTTTGTTCCGCAGCCTTTACCGCTTCCTGCTCGATCTTTTTCTGTTCCATCTGCTCGACTTCGGTCTGGCGCGCAGCGGATTTCTTCGCTTCACCCGCAATCTTCTGATTGGTCTGAGTGGTCGCCGGACTTTTCGATTTCAGTTGGTACAAGGTCGCCTGGACAATCGGTTTGGACTCCGGCAGCTCCGGGGTCAGGGCAAAACTGACGAACAGCATGCCGAACACCAGCACGTGCAAGCCAATCGCCCAGACACTAGGCCAGAAGTAGCTTTCCGAGGCGGACGGCTCTCGCTGTTGCTGCATCAGGGGGCCTCGGTAATCAAGCCAACATTACCGACCCCGGCTTTCTGCAACCCGCCCATGGCACCCATGACGGAGCCATAATCGACGGACTTGTCGCCACGGATGAAGACCTGGGTACGCTTGCCGCCTTCAGTACCGGCGCGAATGATCTTGGTCACCGCATCGGTCATCTGCGGCAGGGTCATGGCCCGGTCCTGTTGCTTTTCAGTGTCGACTTCGCTGCCAAGGTTCCAGTAGTAGGTCTTGTCAGCCTTGATCGAAATGGTCAGCACCTGGGTGTTGTTGTCCTGCGGCAAGGCTTCGCTGGAAACCTTGGGCAGATCCACTTTCACGCCCTGATTGAGCATCGGCGCAGTCACCATGAAGATGACCAGCAGCACCAGCATCACGTCGATGTAAGGCACTACGTTCATCTCGGCGACCGGCTTGCGCTTGTGTCGGGCTCGAGTGATTAAAGCCATCGGGAAATACCTGCTTATTCTTCGCTGGTGTGCACTTTGCGGTGCAGGATCGCCTGGAATTCATCGGCGAAGGTGTAGTAGCGGCTCAGCAAGGTTTCGCTGCGGGCAGAGAAACGGTTGTAAGCAATAACGGCCGGGATTGCGGCGAACAGGCCGATCGCAGTGGCGATCAGGGCTTCGGCGATACCCGGCGCCACGGTGGCCAGGGTGGCCTGTTGTGCGCTGGCCAGGCCGCGGAAGGAGTTCATGATCCCCCATACGGTACCGAACAGACCGATGTACGGGCTGACCGAACCTACGGTGGCGAGAAACGGCAGGCTCTGCTCGAGTTTCTCTTCCTCGCGGGAGATGGCAACACGCATGGCACGGGCCACGCCTTCCATTACCGCTTCAGGATCGACACCCGGCTGCTGGCGCAGGCGGGAGAACTCTTTGAAACCGGCACGGAAAATCTGCTCGACGCCCGAGTCCGGATCCGGGTTGCTGCCGGCCTGACGATAGAGTTTGGACAGATCGATACCCGACCAGAAGCGCTCCTCGAAGCTCTCCAGTGCACGTCGACCGGCGCGTATCAGATTGCTGCGCTGAAAGATCATGATCCATGAGGTCACCGATGCGGCCACCAGAGTCAACATTACCAACTGCACCACGACGCTGGCATTGCTGACCAGGCTCCACATGGAGGAATGGTCGACGACGTTAGCTTCCACGCTTTATCTCCTGCTTTAAGTGTGTACCCGTGCCGACCGCGTCGGCGAAAGCCGCACGCAAGTCTTCGGGAAGGGCCCGGGGTTTCAAACTGTTAGTGCGCACACAGGCCACCAGAAACTGCCCTTCACAGAGCAGCACATTATCCGTTGCCCGCCTGACCTGCTGTCTGAAGCGCAGGCTGGCACGGTTCAATTCGATTACATCAGCGCTTACCAGAAGCTCGTCGTCCAGTCGCGCCGGCGCGTGATAACGCGCTTCGCTGGAGTGCACGACGAACAACAGGTCCTCCCCTGCCAGCGCCGACTGGGCAAAGCCCAGCTCCCGGAGCCGCTCGGTTCGAGCCCGTTCCATAAACTTGAGGTAATTAACGTAATACACGATGCCGCCCGCATCGGTGTCCTCGTAATAAACGCGACAACGATGTGCGAACGACTCAAGCCCGTTTTGCGCGCGCATACTCTAGTGCTTACTCCTCGGGTTGCCAATCCGGCCAGGCAACTGTTTTTCATTGTTCGAAGGCTTTACCGCAAAAGTACCGTCCTGAGACAGTACAAACGCTGAATAAATCGACAATAAATGTGTATTAATCGCCCACGGCATCGAGAAACTCGTCTGCCACGGGCATCTCGCCCATTCGTGACGGAATGTTTAAACCAAAATGCAGATACGCGTGACGGGTCACTACCCTGCCCCGTGGTGTCCTCATGATGTAGCCCTGCTGAATCAGATACGGTTCCAGCACATCTTCGATGGTGTGGCGTTCTTCGCTGATCGCGGCCGCCAGACTGTCGATTCCGACCGGGCCGCCATCGAACTTCTCGATCATGGTCAACAGCAAACGCCGGTCCTGATGATCGAAGCCATGCTCGTCGACATCCAGCAGGTTCAGCGCCAGATCAGCGACTGACTTGGTGATGTGGCCCTTGGCCCGGACTTCGGCGAAATCCCGCACCCGGCGCAACAGCCGGTTGGCGATCCGTGGCGTACCACGGGCACGGCGGGCAATCTCGAAAGCGCCTTCCGGATCCAGCGGCAAGCCGAGGATGTTCGCCGAACGGCTGACAATCGTTGCAAGGTCAGCAGTGCTGTAGAACTCGAGACGCTGGACGATACCGAAACGGTCACGCAGCGGATTGGTCAGCATCCCCGCCCGCGTCGTCGCGCCGACGAGGGTGAACGGCGGCAGATCGAGCTTGATCGAACGCGCCGCCGGTCCTTCGCCGATCATGATGTCGAGCTGGAAATCCTCCATGGCCGGGTACAACACTTCTTCGACGATCGGCGACAGGCGATGGATTTCATCGATGAACAGCACATCGTGCGGCTCAAGGTTGGTCAACAGCGCCGCCAGATCTCCCGGCCGCTCGAGCACCGGGCCGGAAGTGCTTTTGATCGACACGCCCATTTCCTGGGCAATGATGTTCGCCAGCGTGGTCTTGCCCAGCCCCGGCGGGCCGAAGATCAAAGTGTGGTCGAGGGATTCGCTACGGCCACGGGCGGCCTGGATAAACAGTTCCATCTGCTCGCGAACGGTCGGCTGGCCGATGTATTCGGCCAGGCTGACAGGACGTATCGCCCGATCCTGGACTTCTTCGCGCTCACGCGGACTGTGCGTGGCGGCGATCAGACGATCAGCTTCAATCACTTAAATCATTCCCTTCAGGGCACGTCGGATCATGTCTTCGCTGCTCAAGCCTTTCTCCTTGATCGCGGAAATCGCCTTGCTCGCTTCCTGTGGCTTGTAGCCCAGGGAAATCAGCGCGCTGACTGCGTCGTTCTCGGCGGTATTGACCGGCGCCGGGCCGTCCGGCTGGTTCGGTACCAGCGCAAACATGGCCGGCGAGGTTTCCCACGCCTTGAAGCGATCCTTGAGCTCCACCAGCAGACGCTCGGCGGTTTTCTTGCCCACGCCCGGCACCTTGGTCAGCGCCGAGGTGTCCTGGGACTGCACGCAGCGGATCAGCTCATCGACCTCCAGGCTCGACATCAAGGCCAGGGCCAGTTTTGGCCCCACACCATTGAGACGGATCAACTCGCGAAAAAAGTCTCGCTCACGCTTTCCGGCAAAACCATAGAGTAACTGCGCGTCTTCGCGTACGACCAGATGGGTGTGCAGGGTCAGCGGTTCACCGACCGACGGCAGGCGATACAGGGTGGTCATGGGCACTTCCAGCTCATACCCGAGGCCGTTTACATCCAGAATCAGGTGCGGCGGCTGTTTTTCAGCGAGGGTGCCGCGCAAGCGTCCAATCACGTTTCAGATCCTTGAGCGTTGGCCAGCCGTGGGCTGGCGACTGTCGGAAGGTGAGTTTCGGGCCGACGACCCAGGCGCAAAGCCCACATTCCGGAAAATTGACTGCTGATGCTATCAGAGACGCAGGCGCCCGCCACGACTGCGTGCAGTTCCCAGGCCGTGTGGCAGCAGACTGGAGCGAGTGTGCGCATGGCAAATGGCAATCGCCAATGCGTCCGAGGCATCGATTTGTGGCTTGCTGGTCAGCTTGAGCATGTGCATGACCATCATCTGCACCTGCTCTTTATTGGCGGCGCCCGTGCCGACCACGGCCTGCTTGACCTGGGTTGCCGTGTACTCGGCGATCTCCAGGCTCTCTTCGGCGCCAGCAACTATGGCGGCCCCACGGGCCTGCCCGAGCTTCAGCGCCGAATCGGCGTTTTTCGCCATGAACACCTTTTCGATGCCCATGGTCACCGGACCATAGGTCTGGATGATCTCGCGCACGCCGCGATAGACGATTTGCAGGCGTTCATGCAGCTCACCGGCGCCGGTGCGGATACAGCCCGAGGCCACATAGATGCAACCGCCGCGTCCGGTATCACGAACAATGCCGTAACCGGTAATGCGAGAACCGGGGTCGATACCAAGAATTAAAGTCATAAGCCTGCAGGTTCGAAAAAACACAAAAACAAATGTGGGAGATTCTATGGTTGAGGCTAACCCTCACACACAGAATCTCCCACATTGAATCGTAGTCGCTCTCAACCGAGCTGAGCGGCCACGTCTTCCGGAATGTCAGCGTTGGAATAGACGTTTTGCACGTCATCCAGATCCTCAAGCATGTCGATCAGCTTGAGCACCTTCTCCGCCCCTTCCAGATCCAGTTCGGCGCTGGTGGTCGGCTGCATGACGATTTCCGCGTCATCACCCTTGAAACCGGCCGCTTCCAGCGCGTTTCGCACAGCGTAGAAACTGGTGAACGAGGTAAACACGTCAATCGAGCCGTCTTCATGAGTGACCACGTCGTCGGCATCGGCTTCCAGCGCCGCTTCGGTCAGCGCATCTTCGTCGACGCCCGGCGCAAAGCTGATCTGGCCCTTGCGCTCGAACAGATACGCCACCGAGCCGTCGGTACCCAGGTTGCCGCCACACTTGCTGAACGCATGACGCACGGCCGCCGCAGTTCGGTTGCGGTTGTCGGTCATGCACTCGACCATCACGGCAACGCCGCCCGGGCCGTAACCTTCGTAGGTCAGTTCTTCAACGTTGTCGGCCTCGGTCGCACCGGCACCACGGGCCACTGCACGATCGATGATGTCACGACTCATGTTGGCGCCCAGCGCCTTGTCCAGGGCCAGACGCAGACGCGGGTTGGAGCCCGGATCGCCGCCGCCCTGACGGGCCGCAACGGTCAGTTCACGGATCCACTTGGTGAAGATCTTGCCTCGTTTGGCATCCTGACGTTCTTTGCGGTGCTTGATGTTCGCCCACTTGGAATGACCTGCCATATCTCGCTCCGAATTCTCTTTGAAACGTTGCCCGCCATGCTCGCGCATCGGCCGGCAAACACAAAATTGCGACCTGCTTTCATGGGATACAGAAAGAAAAAAGGCGCATCCGAAGATGCGCCTTCAGGCCCGTCTTACTCAGCCTTTGGCGTTTCGCGCAAACGAATGTGCAATTCGCGCAATGCCTTGGCATCCACAACACCCGGCGCCTGCGTCATCACGTCGGCAGCACTCTGGGTTTTCGGGAAGGCGATCACTTCACGGATCGACTGGGCGCCGGTCATCAGCATCACCAGACGGTCCAGACCGAAGGCCAGACCACCGTGCGGCGGTGCACCGTACTTCAGGGCGTCGAGCAGGAAGCCGAACTTCTCTTCCTGTTCCGCTTCGTTGATGCCCAGCAGGCGGAATACCGCTTGCTGCATCTCTTTACGGTGAATACGGATCGAACCGCCACCCAGCTCGGTGCCGTTCAGAACCATGTCGTAGGCACGGGACAGAGCGCCCGCCGGGTTCGCCTCGAGCTCTTCCGGGGTGCACTTCGGCGCGGTGAACGGGTGATGCAGAGCGGAGAAGCTGCCGTCGTCGTTCTCTTCGAACATCGGGAAGTCGACGACCCACATCGGTGCCCACTTGCAGGTCAGCAGGTTCAGGTCGTGACCGAGCTTGATACGCAGGGCGCCCAGGGCTTCGCTGACGATCTTGGCCTTGTCTGCGCCGAAGAACACGATGTCGCCGTCGACTGCGCCGACGCGATCGAGGATCACGTTCAGGTTGGCTTCCGGAATGTTTTTCACGATCGGCGATTGCAGACCTTCAACACCGGCCGCACGCTCGTTGACCTTGATGTACGCCAGGCCCTTGGCACCGTAGATGCCGACGAACTTGGTGTAGTCGTCGATCTGCTTGCGCGGCATGCTCGCCCCGCCTGGAACGCGCAGTGCGGCGATACGGCATTTCGGGTCGTTGGCCGGGCCGCTGAACACCTTGAAGTCGACTTCTTTCAGTTGATCGGCAACGTCGACCAGCTCCAGCGGGATACGCAGGTCCGGCTTGTCGGAACCGTAACGGCGCATGGCTTCTTCGAAAGTCATGTGCGGGAATTCGCCGAATTCCAGATCCAGCACTTCCTTGAACAGGTTGCGGATCATCTGCTCGGTCAGGCCCATGATCTCTTTTTCATCGAGGAAGCTGGTCTCGATGTCGATCTGGGTGAATTCCGGCTGACGGTCAGCACGCAGGTCTTCGTCACGGAAGCACTTGGCGATCTGGTAGTAACGGTCGAAGCCGGCGACCATCAGCAGTTGCTTGAACAGCTGTGGCGATTGCGGCAGCGCGAAGAACGAACCGGCGTGAGTACGGCTCGGCACGAGGTAGTCACGCGCGCCTTCCGGCGTTGCACGGGTCAGGATCGGCGTTTCAACGTCGAGGAAGCCGTTCTCGTCGAGGAAGCGACGGATGCTGGTGGTCATGCGCGAACGCAGACGCAGCTTCTCGGCCATTTCCGGACGACGCAGGTCGAGGAAGCGATAGCGCAGGCGGGTTTCTTCACCGACGTCGGAGAACTCGTTCAGCGGGAACGGCGGGGTTTCCGACTCGTTCAGCACTTCCAGTTCGTAGCCCAGCACTTCGATCATGCCCGACGCCATGTTGGCGTTGGTGGCACCGGCCGGACGCAGACGCACCTTGCCGGTGATCTTCACGACGTATTCGCTGCGCACGCGATCGGCGGCGGCGAAGCTCTCGGCGCGATCCGGATCGAATACCACCTGGGCCAGACCATCACGATCACGGATATCGAGGAAAATCACCCCGCCGTGGTCGCGGCGACGGTGAACCCATCCGCAAAGGGTAATTTCCTGGCCTTCCAGGCTTTCGTTCAGTTGGCCGCAATAATGGCTGCGCATCATGGTAGTGGTTTCGCTTCTCGTAATTCGAAATTCGGTGGAGATCCGCCGCACTCAAGCTCTGTGCGACCGGTGGATGCTCGCGCGTGTCGTTAGACCTGGGCCTGAACCCTAGTCAGATTTGTCGCCACCGGCCAGATTCTTCTTCGCGCCGGTCTTGAAATCGGTTTCGTACCAACCGCTGCCGCTGAGGCGAAAGCCTGGCATGGACAGCTGTTTCTTGAGCTCTGGTGCCTGACAGGCAGGGCAATCGACCAGCGGTGCATCACTGATCTTTTGAATGGCTTCCAACTGATGACCACAGGAAGCACATTGGTAATCGTACATCGGCATGGAGTTGTCTCGGCGATCAGATTGCCAGCTCCCGCAGGGCGGTGTGGCGAAAGAGCGGGATTATATCCATTAAATGCGGCCTGTGCAGCCGGAAGACTGCACAGGCCGCCCACTCACTGGCAACCCCCGGTTGTCACCGGGGTATCGCGCAAGCCATGCACGACACACACCACCCGCACCAGACCGCTGAAGTTCTTCACGCCGCCATGACGCAAGTGCACTTCACGGTCGACGCGGGACAGCAACGTACCGACCGAACAGCAATTATCCTCGGCCATGCGGCCCAGAATATTCCAGTAGACCTGCTCCAGTCGCATGCAGGTCGCAAACCCGTTCAAACGCACCGACCGGGCCAACGGCCGGATCAATGTCATGTCGAACTCGTCAAGAAACGGCACCACGGCCCTGTCCTGCTTCGAGCCGATGGCGATTTCACTTCGCCTGTCTCCACCTTCCATATCGTTGACACTCCTTTGCCATCGCTGCTTGTTTTCAAGGCAACATCCTGTGACCTCATTAAAAGCGCAGGGGCAAAGGTATATCCAGACGACTTTTTGACCATCCACGTAGGATAAGCCAACACAACAGGGAGGATCATGGATCCGTGGATCGCACTCCTCACGTCCTACGATATCGAACGCTTTTTCCCGGCCAAAACGGGCGCACGGCTCACAAACAGTGTCCGTGCGCTTCTGGCGATCAAGCTTCGAGCAGTGCCCTGAGCATCCACGCAGTTTTCTCGTGGACCTGCATGCGCTGGGTCAAAAGGTCGGCGGTCGGCTCATCACTGACTTTATCGAGCAGCGGGAAAATACCGCGTGCCGTGCGGGTGACCGCTTCCTGGCCTTCGACCAGTTGCTTGATCATGTCCTCGGCACTCGGCACACCCACTTCTTCTTTAATAGAAGAAAGACGCGCGTAAGTCGCATAGGCGCCCGGCGCAGGGAAACCCAGGGCGCGAATGCGCTCGGCGATCGAGTCCACCGCCAGGGCCAGTTCGTTGTACTGCTCTTCGAACATCAGGTGCAGGGTCCGGAACATCGGCCCGGTGACGTTCCAGTGGAAGTTGTGGGTTTTCAGATACAGCACGTAGGTGTCCGACAGCAGACGCGAAAGCCCTTCGACGATGGATTTGCGGTCTTCTTCACTGATACCGATATCGATTGCCATGCTTACCCCCTAACGGCGATTGAATTCATCCAACAGGTGTCGGTTCACTGTAGCAAGGCCTCCCACCCATGACAGCCCCCGTATCGACCCGATAGAGGCGACAAATCGCCCCACGCCCTGCCGCTGGCCGGCGTGATTTGAGTAGCTGCAGGCTTTGCTGTTAAATAGGCAGTGTGTCGCTACGCCCTGTTTTCCGGGTGTTGCGCATAGGCTGATGCCGGGCACGTGTCCAACGCCTCTTATTGTTCCGAAGCGAACCGTGCGCCTTCAGCTCTTCCTTGTGAGCCGTCATAACGTGAGTCAATAAAATGTTGAAAATCGTCCACCTGCTAATGGGCGCAGCAGCCCTGCTGCTGTCCTTCATACCTAGCTTGAGATCCGAAGCCGTACCTTACCTGCAACAGCCCGATGCACTTTACCTGGCCTTTTTCGGCCTGCTGAACCTGGTTCTCGCTCCAGTGATCCCGTACTGGAACAAAGGCCCGCGCCAGCATCTGCAAAATCTGGTCAGCGCATTGCTGGTGCTGACCGTCGTCCTGCAAACCCTGACCCTGATCGCGCCGATGCCCGTCATCGCCGGCCAGCCCGCTGTGCTGTTCAGCCTGGTCATTGCTCTGGTTGCCGTGGCCGTACATCTGGCCGTCAGCTTCTATAAATCCTCACCGGCCGCCGCCGCGCAAAGCTACGACATGAGCAACCGCGATACCGGTACCGTCAAGTGGTTCAACACCTCCAAGGGCTTCGGCTTTATCTCCCGGGACTCCGGCGATGATATTTTCGTGCACTTTCGCGCCATCCGTGGCGAAGGCCACCGCGTTCTGGTCGAAGGCCAGCGCGTGGAGTTCTCGGTGATGAACCGTGACAAAGGCCTGCAAGCCGAAGACGTGATCGCCGCCCTGCCGCGCCGCTGATCCAGGAACGAAAAAACCGCGAACAGCCTGGCTGCTCGCGGTTTTTTATTGCTTGTGCAAAGCGTTGAGGCTCAGTAGTGCGGCGGCGGTGCGTCTTCTTCGAAAGATCCGAACTGGCCGACCATTTCTTCCTGACGCTTGAGAAGCGCGGCCATCTGCAGTTGCAGACGCTCCACCACCCTTTGCTGCTCCACCAGCACATCGTTCAACGCCTGAATGGTGTCGTCCTGAAACGCCAGACGGCTTTCCAGATCATTGACGCGTTCTTCAAGGCTCATGATCAAACCTCCAGAAACTTGAAATCTTCGTCCAGCACCAATCGCAGGCGCTCGCGGATTGCGGCTACCTGCTCCGCGCTATAAGGTTTGGCGGGATGCTTGCCCCAGACCGGCGCCGGCCATGCGGCATCTTCACGTTTGCGCACGATCACATGCATGTGCAACTGGCTGACGACGTTGCCCAGAGTGGCGACGTTCATTTTGTCGGCATCGAACGAGTCCTTGAGGACCTCCGTCAGGGCCGTGGTTTCCTGCCAGAGGCGCTGCTGGTCAGCGACATCCAACTGAAACAACTCGCTGATATCGTCGCGACGAGGCACCAGGATGAACCAGGGATAGTTGGCGTCGTTGGACAACAGGAGCCGGCAGAGCGGGAAGTCGCCGATGGTCAGCGCGTCCTGTTGAAGTCGTGAATCTAAAGCAAACACTGGGTGTACTCCCGGCTGATCGACAATATTCAGCTTAGTGGGCCAGCCCGGTGGAGGGCGCACTAAACGACAGGACGGCAGCATACCTTCGAATGCCCTGCCCTTCACGATGAAGCGGCGCCCCGACATGGAACATTTCTGGCGATCGCGCACCAGCACGAGACCCACCGAGCCAGGCAACACGCCGGAATGACCGCGACTCACTACCGCGTTCAGGGTCATGACAGGGTGCAAGTGTTTGAATTCAGTACAGCCAGAAAAAATATTTGCACCAAAACCGTACAGTGCGTCTACGCTCAATGGCTCGGGCATCCGCCAAATACTCACTGACAGGGTGAACCGGTAACGTTTTTGGTTGTCATGCGCAAAAACGCGCGAGGCAACACCAAGCGAGCAAGCGCGTCAACCCTCATCAAAAAGGGGCGCGCGAGCCCGTATTTACAAGGTTTTTACAGCAGCGAGCGGGGCCATGGAAAAATAACCGCATCCATTTTGCGGTTTGTGCACGCTTGTTGCATTCATACTCAAATGGGCTATGAGCACACCACGGGAAGTGGAAGCGCCAGGCCCAAGAAAAACAGTGGCAGGGTTGCCCGATGGAGATTCAAGTGTTTTGCCAGGGACTCTTTTTTACCGATGCAAAAAGGCCCAGAAACAGCGATAAAGTTGTCAGTCCGGCTGCATTGGTACTGTGAATTTGCGACATCAACCAAGCCATTTGCGACAGCGTCGTAAAGAACATGAAAGGTTGTATGCGCAAGTATCGCCAACATTGTCGGCGTGATATAAGTTTGCGCCGACACAAAAAGAAAGAGCCGCCCAGATAATAAAACAGGTGGGACGGCAGTACTCTTCTAAAACCAAAGGAGCAAATCACGATGCGCGTGATGAAGTGGAGCATGATCGCACTGGCAGTTGCAGCAGCCGCCAGTACTCAGTTGGCTACGGCCGCACCGTTTGTTAGTGACCAGTCTGAAGCCAAAGGCTTTGTTGAAGACGCCAAACTGACCGAAACGTTGAAGAACTACTACTTCAACCGTGACAACAAGAACGGCGGCCACGACCAGAAAGACTGGACCCAGGGTTTCCTCGGCAACTTCACTTCCGGTTACACCCAAGGCACCGTCGGCGTCGGTATCGATGCATTCGGTTACCTGGCGGTCAAACTGGATGGCGGTGACGGCACTTCCGGCACTGGTAACATGAGCCGTAGCAATACTGTCAAAGCCAACGGCTATGCCCATGACGTTGATGAAAGCCAAGGCAAAGCCGGCGCAGCCATCAAATTCCGCATCTCCAAAACCGAGCTGAAATTCGGCGAAATGCAGCCAAGCACTGCTCCGGTATTCGCTGTCGGCGGTTCCCGTATCCTTCCGCAAACTGCCACTGGCTTCCAGTTGCAGAGCAGCGAAGTCAAAGACCTTGACCTCGAAGCCGGTCACTTCTACTCGGCTTCCAGCCAAGACAAAAACGCCAGCACTGGCGGTCTTTATGCCACCTACGCTGGCGTTGAAGCCAAAAACATCGACTACTTCGGTGGCAAATACGGCATCACTGACAACCTGACTGCATCCCTGTACGGCGCCAAGCTGGAAGATATCTGGAACCAGTACTACGCGAACGTGAACCTCACCACTCCATTCGGTGGTGACACTTCGTTGAACACTGACTTCAACATCTATCGCACCACCGATACCGGTAGCGCGAAAGCCGGTGACATCAGCAACACCGCGTTCTCCCTGGCGACCGCCCTGTCGTTCCTGAAGGCACACACCTTCACCCTGGCCTTCCAGAAGGTCAACGGCGACACCCCGTTCGACTACATCGGCGTGGGCAAGAACAACCGTGGTGGCGACTCGATTTTCCTCGCCAACTCCATCCAGTACTCCGACTTTAACGGTGCAGGCGAGAAATCCCTGCAAGCCCGTTACGACCTGAAAATGGCCGAGTACGGCGTTCCTGGTCTGAGCTTCATGGTTCGCTACGTTAAAGGTTGGGATATCGACGGTACCCACACTCCAGCGGGTAGCGCTTACGCCGGCCTCTACGGTGAAGATGGCAAACACCACGAAACCAACTTTGAAGCCAAATATGTGGTTCAAAGCGGTCCGGCAAAAGACCTGTCCTTCCGTATTCGTCAAGCGTGGCACGTTGCTAACGCTGATGAAGGCGAAGGCGACGTTAAAGAGTTCCGTCTGATCACCGAGTACCCACTGAACATCTTGTAATCGTCAGTGGTTAGTTTGGTAGCATAAAAAAGGCCCATCTTCGGATGGGCCTTTTTGTTATCTGTCACTTGTAATAAATGCCTGACCACCAAGTCAGGCAATTAATTAGCAACCTATCATTAAACCGCCGACTCCTGAACCACACGAATCACACGCTGTGGAAACGGAATATCGATGCCGGCAGTCTTTAAACGATCACGGGATTGTTCGTTAAACATGAACATCACATCCCAATAGTCTGCAGTTTTAACCCAGACCCGCAGGGAAACAGTGATCGAACTATCGCCCAAGGTGGAAATGACAGCCTGCGGCGCCGGATCCTGCAGAACGCGATCATCCTTGGCCAAATCCAGCAACACCTGACGGGCCTTTTGCAGATCGGCTTCGTAATCGACACCCACATCGAACACAACCTTGCGGGTTGGCTGACGGTTGGTGTTGGTAATGATGCCATTCGACAGATTGCCGTTCGGCACGATAATGGTCTTGTTGTCGCCGGTACGCAGTACGGTGTGGAAAATCTGGATGCTGTCGACGGTACCCGCCACACCTTGCGCTTCGATCCAGTCACCGATGCGGAACGGACGGAACAGCAGAATCAGCACGCCGCCGGCGAAGTTCGCCAGGCTGCCCTGCAACGCCAGACCGATGGCCAGGCCGGCCGCACCGATTGCCGCCACGAACGAAGTGGTCTCGACGCCGATCATCGAGGCCACGCTGACGATCAACAATACCTTGAGAATGATGTTGGCCAGGCTGCTGATGAAACCCTGCAGAGCCAGGTCGGCATTGCGCAGAGCCAGCAGGCCGCCGAGTTTTTGCGTGACCTTGTTGATCAGCCACCAGCCGATCGCCAGGGTAATCACTGCCAGCAGCACACGACTGCCGTATTCCATGATCATCGGAATCCACGCCTGGGACGCCTTGACCAGGTTGTCTACCTCAGCATTCAAATCCATCTTTTATCTCCTGATTGCCGGCTTCCCGGGCTGAAAAAATCAGCGGCAGAACGACCGGACCTGTTGGGGCTCAATCGTTTCTGCCGCTGCTTGGGCCTCGGACGCTGAAAACGCCGAGAGGTTCCCGACTCGGATGGCTCAGTCGCGGAAGTTGTTGAATTGCAGTGGCATGCCGAATTCCTTGGCACGCAGGGCAGCGATTGCTTCCTGCAGGTCGTCACGCTTCTTGCCGGTGACACGCACTTGCTCACCCTGGATGGCGGCCTGCACCTTGAGCTTGGCCTCCTTGATGTGGCCAACGATCTTCTTCGCCAGCTCCTTGTCGATGCCTTCCTTCAGAACGGCGTCCTGCTTCATCAGCTTGCCCGAAGCGAAGGAGTCTTTGACTTCGAGGCACTGCACGTCGATCTTGCGCTTGACCAGGGCCAGCTTGAGTATCTCGATCATCGCTTCCAGCTGGAAATCGGCTTCAGCGGTCAGGTGGACGGTCAGGTCCTTTTCCTTGAATTCGAAGCTGCCCTTGCCTTTCAGGTCATAACGACGATCGAGTTCCTTCACGGCGTTCTCGACCGCGTTGGTGAGTTCGTGTTTGTCCAGTTCGGATACCACGTCGAACGACGGCATGTAATCTCTCCAATAAAAAGGCGCGCTCGTTCAGGACGCGGCGCGCTTGGCTTGCGGTTAAAATCGGGCTCATTATAACGGGTCTTTTCCCACCGACACGGCGAGCCTTGCATGCCTGTACCTTACCGAGTGAAAAACTGATGTCCACCCCCTGGCATATCCTCGGCGCCGGGAGTCTCGGCACGCTCTGGGCCGCGCGCCTGGCCCGGGCCGGATTGCCGGTCCGGTTGATCCTGCGCGATATCGATCGTTTGCATGACTATGCGACGGCGGGCGGCCTGACCCTCGTGGAACAAGGTGTGGCCAACACCTACGCCATCCCCGGCGAAACCCCGGACAGTCCCGAACCGATCCGACGCCTGCTCGTGGCGTGCAAGGCCTACGATGCTGAAAACGCCGTGGCCAGCGTCGCTCATCGTCTGGTGCCAGATGCAGAACTGATTCTTCTGCAGAACGGCCTCGGCAGTCAGGAAGCAGTCGCCGCGCAAGTCCCGCAGGCCCGCTGCATCAGCGCCTCCAGCACCGAAGGCGCGTTTCGCGATGGCGACTGGCGCGTGGTCTTTGCCGGCCACGGTTACACCTGGCTCGGCGATGCCGGTCATCCCGTGGCACCGGTCTGGCTCGACGATCTGGAGATGGCAAAGATTCCCCATGAATGGAGCGCCGACATTCTGACCCGCCTGTGGCGAAAACTGGCGCTCAACTGTGCGATCAATCCGCTGACGGTGTTACACGACTGCCGTAACGGTGGATTGCAGGGACATCACTGCGAAGTCGCCACGCTGTGCGCCGAACTGACCGAGTTGCTGGAGCGTTGCGGCCAGCCTGCGGCGGCGGACAATCTGCAGCAGGAAGTCGAACGGGTGATTTCGGCCACCGCAGCCAATTTCTCCTCCATGTATCAGGACGTGGCCAGCAAACGCCGCACCGAGATCAGCTACCTGCTGGGTCATGCCTGCAAGGTTGCGCAGAGGCACCAGCTCAACCTGCCGCATCTGAAGCAATTGCAGCAGCGCCTGACCGCGCATCTGCACAGTCTCGGATTGCCCGTCGACTGAGCAGCGGCTACGCTGCCCACTTGTTCCTTTGCTGCGATAAACCTGATGCCATTGCGCCAGCGCCTCGAAAACCTGCCGGTCGGCCAGAAACTGCTGGCCGCCCTGCTGGTGCTGTTGACCACCGTGTTACTGGTCGCGAACCTGACCTTCATCAGCGCGGCCTATTATATTTCCCAGGAAAGCATGGCGCCCCAGGCGCTGCAGACCATTGGCCGACTGGTATCGAACCCGAGCCTGGTCGCCGAAGCGCTGCAAACACCGCAGAGCGCCGAACGCCTGCTCAAGGAGTTAGACAGCTACTCGCCACTGCGGGCCGCCGCGCTGTACGACGGCAAAGGCGACCGCATCGCTCAGGTACAACGCGGCGACAAGCTCAATCTGCCGGAGCGTTACCGGCACATCGAAGCCTGGCAGCTCACCGAGTTTCGCAGCAATCAATTGATCACCCTGCCCCGCCCCGGCACGGCGCCGGGTCATCTGCTGCTGGTGGCCAGCAGCGAACTGCCGATGGCGTTCTACACCGGCACCCTGACGGCGAGCCTGGGGATTCTGATTTTCAGCGTACTGCTGTGGCTGGTGATTGCCCGGCAGATCAAACGCCTGATCACCCGGCCGATCCATCAACTCGAAGAGCTGTCCCGCCAGGTGACCCGCGAGGAGAACTACGCCCTGCGCGCCTCACGCGGCAACCATGACGAAATCGGCAGTCTGGCCGAGGCCTTCAACACCATGCTTTCACGCATCGAGGCCCGGGAGCAGCAGCTCAAGCGCGCCCGCGATGACTCGCAAGCCGCCTATGATCAGGCGCAGGGGCTGGCCGAAGAAACCCGCCACACCAATCGCAAACTGGAGCTGGAAGTCCAGGTGCGAAGCAAGATCGAGAAGAAGCTCACAGGCTTTCAGAACTACCTCAACAGCATCATCGACTCCATGCCCTCGGCGCTGATCGCTCTCGACGAGCAGCTCTACGTCACGCAATGGAACCAGGAGGCCAGCGCCCTCTCCGGCACCCGGCTGGACGAAGCGCTGAATCAGCCGATCTTCCTCGCGTTCGAACCGCTCAAGCCTTTCCTGCCGCAGCTCAAGCAGACCGTCGAACAGCACACCGTGGCGAAAATCGAGCGGGTGACCTGGTTCAAGGACGACGAGCCCAAGCATTACGCCCTGACGTTTTATCCACTGATGGGCGGTGCCGGACGCGGCGTGGTGATCCGGATCGACGACATCACCCAGCGCCTGTCGCTGGAGGACATGATGGTGCAGTCGGAAAAAATGCTCTCGGTCGGCGGCCTCGCCGCCGGCATGGCCCACGAGATCAACAATCCGCTGGGTGCGATCCTGCACAACGTGCAGAACATTCGCCGGCGTCTGTCGCCCGAACTGCCGAAAAACCTCGAGCAGGCCGAACAACTGGGCATCGAACTGGATACCGTGAACCGCTACCTGCAAGGCCGGGAAGTCCCGCAATTGCTCGACGGCATTCAGCAGGCCGGTGCCAGGGCGGCAAAAATCGTCACCCACATGCTCAGTTTCAGCCGCCGCAGCACCCGGCAGATGGCTCCGTGCGATCTGCCGGCGCTGATCGATCAAGCGGTGGAAATCGCCGGCAACGACTTCGACCTGGCGATTGGTTTCGACTTCAAGGGTCAGGCGATCATTCGTCAGTTCGACCCGGCGCTGGGACCTGTACCGGGCACCGCCAACGAGCTGGAACAAGTGCTGCTCAACCTGCTGAAAAACGCCGCGCAGGCGATCCACCTGCGCGAAGACGACAGCGAGCCGGGGCGAATCATCCTGCGCACAAAGCTCAATCCGCCATGGGCCGAGATCCAGGTCGAAGACAACGGCATCGGCATGAGCGAGAACGTGCGCAAACGCACCTTCGAGCCGTTCTTCACCACCAAGGAAATCGGCCAGGGCACGGGGCTCGGGCTGTCGGTGTCGTATTTCATCATCACCAACAATCACAAAGGGCAGATGGAAGTGCAGTCGGCACCGGGACAGGGCACCTGCTTCACCCTGCGCCTGCCGCTCACGCAACCTGCACCCATTGCCGCAGAAACCAATCAACTACCGAGGTAAACCATGGGCTTTCGCTTGTCGAAGATCTACACCCGCACCGGCGACAAAGGCGAAACCGGCCTCGGCGATGGTCGCCGCGTACCCAAGGATCACCCACGCATCGAAGCCATTGGCGAGGTCGACACATTGAACAGTCAGGTCGGCGTGCTGCTGGCCGGATTGATCGCCGAACGCGAGGCCTGTCCAGGGCTCAACGCATTGATCGACGTGTTGGCGCCCTGCCAGCATCGACTGTTCGATCTCGGGGGCGAATTGGCAATGCCGGAATATCAGGCGCTGAACGCAGCGGAAATCGAACGGCTGGAAGCGGCCATCGATGTCTGGAACGAGGAATTGGGACCGCTGGAGAACTTCATACTGCCCGGCGGTTCGATGCTGATTGCCCAGGCGCATGTCTGCCGCAGCCTGGCGCGCAGTGCCGAACGGCGTTGTCAGCATTTGAATGCGATCGAACCGTTGGCCGGGGTTGGCCTGGCGTATATCAATCGCTTGTCGGATTTGTTGTTTGTGGCGGCGAGGTTGATTGCGCGGCGTCAGGGCATTGCAGAAATCCTCTGGCAACCGGCGACAAAACCCGAAAACTGAACACTCCCGCGCCGGACGCGGGAGTGTTCAGACGCCCATTCAGGCCTCAGGCCAGAACGCCCGAATCCCCGCCACACCCTGAGCCCCGGCATTCCACGCTTTCTCGCGCTCGGCCGGACCAACACCGCCCAACAGGAACACCGGCTTGCTGAAACCTTCAATCAGCGTCGAAGCCTGCTCCCAGCCCAGCGGCTGCGCATCCGGGTGAGTCAAGGTCGGCTGCACCGGCGACAGAGTGACGAAATCCACACCCATCTGCTCGGCCAGCGCCAGTTCTTCAGCATTGTGACAGGACGCCGCCAACCAACGCTCCGCCGGTAGCGGACGCCCCGCCGCCGCGTACTTGCGCAGTTGCGCAGAGGTGATGTGCCAACCGGCGGACGGGAAATCGCCCAGCCACTCGAACGGCCCCTTGATCATCAACTGCGCCTTGCCAGCACACAGGCCGACCGCGTCCACCGCCAGATCGCGGTACTTCGGGTCATAACCATTGGGCGCACGCAGCTGGATCAGCTTGATGCCACCGGCAATCGCTTTCTGGATACCGCGCAGCAACGCTGGGGTTTCCAGATCTTCCGGGGTGATCAGGTATTCAGCGGGCAGACGCGCTGCCGCGACGATCGGCTGGTTGGCCGCCGGGAATTCGTAATTCGTCAGTTCCCTGGACGAAACCCAGGCCAATGGCTGGCCTTCGGCGCCATGGGGTTCACCGGTAAAGCTCGAGACTTCCCAGACATCCAGCAACACCTGCTTGTCCGGGTAATCGTGGCGCACTTTGATCAGCGGTCGGGCGGCGCCGACGACAATGCCCAGTTCTTCGTGCAGCTCACGGGCCAGCGCGGTCTGCACCGACTCGTCGGCTTCGACCTTGCCACCGGGAAATTCCCACAGGCCACCCTGATGCTGAGTGTCAGCCCGGCGGGCAATCAGGATTTTGCCGCTGTCGTCACGAATGACGGCGGCGGCGACGTGTACACGTTTCACGACTGCAACTCCTCCAGTCCGGCCTTTTGCCAGGCCTTGAAGGCCGGCCATTGGTAGACGGTTTCAACATAGGCTTCATCTTCGGCCGGCAACTGCACCTGATAGGTACGCAGACGCACAGCAATCGGCGCAAAAAACGCATCGGCCAGCGACACGCGGCCAAACAGGAATGGCCCAGGCTCAGTGGCAACGGCACGGCATTCGGCCCACAGCGCGAGCATGCGCTCGACATCGACCTTCACTTCCGGTGGTACCGGATTGAGCGGTGCGTCGTGGCTCAGGTTGAACGGCATGTGATTGCGCATGGCGAAGAAGCCGCTGTGCATCTGCGCGCAGGCAGAGCGAGCCTGGGCACGAGCGGCGATATCAGTCGGCCAGAGCTGTTCGGAAGGAAACTGTTCGGCCAGGTATTCGGCGATCGCCAGAGAGTCGGCGATGGTGCCCCGTGCGGTTTTCAGCAACGGCACCTTGCCGGTGGGCGAATGCCTGAGCAACCGCTCACGGGTGTCGGGCTTGCCGAGCTTGATCAGTTCTTCGGTGTAGGGCGCGCCGGTCAGTTCAAGCGCCAGTGCCGCGCGCAGGGACCAGGAAGAAAGCAGTTTGTCGCCGATGATCAGGTGAAGGCTCATGTTCGGGTCCTTTCATGGGACAGAAGAAAAGGAGGTCCGCAGACCTCCCTCTTCGGCAGGGATCAGGTGCGGTATTCGGCGTTGATCTTCACGTACTCGTGGGACAGGTCGGTGGTCCAGATGGTTTCGCTGCAATCGCCGCGACCCAGTTCGATACGAATGGTGATTTCTTCCTGCTGCATCACCGCCGAACCCTGGGCTTCAGTGTAGGTCGCAGCGCGGGCGCCACGGCTGGCGATGCACACTTCGCCGAGGAACACGTCGATCTTGCTCACGTCCAGATCCGGCACACCGGCACGGCCAACGGCGGCAAGGATGCGGCCCCAGTTCGGGTCGGAGGCGAACAGTGCAGTCTTGATCAGCGGCGAGTGGGCCACGGTGTAACCGACGTCCAGGCATTCCTGATGATTGCCGCCACCGTTGACTTCAACGGTCACGAACTTGGTCGCGCCTTCGCCGTCACGCACGATGGCCTGGGCGACGTCCATGCACACTTCGAACACGGCCTGTTTCAGCTTGGCAAACAGCTCGCCTTCGGCACGGGTGATTTCCGGCAGCGCAGCCTTCCCGGTGGCAATCAGCATGCAGCAGTCGTTGGTCGAGGTGTCGCCGTCGATGGTGATGCGGTTGAATGATTTGTTGGCGCCGTCCAGCATCAGGTTGTGCAACACATCGCGGGAGACTTTGGCGTCGGTAGCGATGTAGCCGAGCATGGTCGCCATGTTCGGACGGATCATGCCCGCGCCCTTGCTGATGCCGGTGACAGTGATGGTCACGCCGTCATGCTGGAACTGGCGGCTGGCGCCTTTTGGCAAGGTGTCGGTGGTCATGATGCCGGTGGCGGCGGCTTCCCAGTTGTTTTCCGACAGATCGTCCAGCGCGGCTTGCAAGGCGCCTTCGATTTTCTCTACCGGCAGCGGCTCGCCGATCACACCGGTGGAGTACGGCAGAATCTGGCTGGCATCGACGCCGGTCAGTTCAGCCAGTTTCGCGGTCGTGCGCTCAGCGGCAGCCAGGCCCGGCTCGCCGGTGCCGGCGTTGGCATTGCCGGTGTTGGTCAGCAGATAGCGCACAGCATTCTGCACGCGCTTCTTGGCCAGGATCACCGGCGCTGCGCAGAAAGCGTTCAACGTGAACACGCCCGCCACGGTAGAACCTTCGGCGCAACGCATCACGACGACATCCTTGCGCCCCGGGCGCTTGATGCCGGCCGAAGCGATACCGAGTTCAAAACCGGCAACCGGGTGCAACGTTGGCAAAGGACCAAGACCAACAGCCATGAATGCGCTCCTTACTCAATGATGTCAGCACCGCCAAGCGTAGTGACGGTGGTGTAAATGGCAAAACGCCGCGACGGCTGGTGCCGGTCGCGGCGCGGGTATTTCAGCGATTGAAACGGGTTTTACTGGATCTGCCCGTGGCAATGCTTGAATTTCTTGCCCGAACCGCAGTAGCACAGTTCGTTGCGGCCCAGCTTCTGCTCGTTGCGAACCGGCGCGGTGGCCAAGGCCACATCGACCTCTTCACCGACCAGTGCTTCCGGCTGCTCCAGACCTGGCGCCTCGGCATGTTCGAACTGCATACGCGCGGCCAGCGCTTCGGCTTCCTGACGCAGGCGTTGCTCTTCTTCGGCCGGATCTTCGCGGCGAACCTGAACGTGCGACAGCACACGGATCGAATCGCGCTTGATCGAATCCAGCAGCTCGGAGAACAGCGTGAAGGACTCGCGCTTGTATTCCTGCTTCGGGTTCTTCTGGGCATAGCCACGCAGGTGGATACCGTGACGCAGGTGATCCATGGTCGACAGGTGGTCTTTCCACAGGTCGTCCAGAACGCGCAGTACGATCTGCTTTTCGAAGGAGCGCAGTGCGTCGGCACCGGCCTGGTCTTCTTTCTCGTTGTACGCGGCGATCAGCTCGTTCATCAGCTTCTCGCGCAGGGTTTCTTCGTACAGGTGATCGTCTTCGTCGAGCCATTGCTGGATCGGCAGCTTCACACCGAAGTCGCTGGCAATCGACGCTTCCAGACCGGCCACGTCCCACTGCTCTGGCAGCGATTGCGGCGGAATGTGGGCGCTGACGGTGGCATTCAGGACGTCCTGGCGGAAGTCGGCAATGGTTTCGCCGATGTTGTCCGCGGCCAGCAACGTGTTACGCATGTGATAGATCACTTTACGCTGTTCGTTGTTGACGTCGTCGAACTCAAGCAGTTGTTTACGAATGTCGAAGTTGCGGCCTTCAACCTTGCGCTGCGCTTTCTCGATGGCGTTGGTCACCATGCGGTGCTCGATCGCTTCACCGGACTGCATGCCCAGGGCCTTCATGAAGTTCTTCACCCGGTCGGAGGCGAAGATACGCATCAGGCTGTCTTCCAGCGACAGGTAGAAGCGGCTGGAACCGGCGTCACCCTGACGGCCGGCACGGCCACGCAGCTGGTTGTCGATACGACGGGATTCGTGACGCTCGGACGCGATCACCTGCAAACCGCCGGACTCCAGAACTTGCTGGTGACGCTTCTGCCAGTCGGCCTTGATCTGGGCGATCTGCTCAGGGGTCGGGTTTTCCAGGGACGCGACTTCAACTTCCCAGTTGCCACCCAACAGGATGTCGGTACCACGACCGGCCATGTTGGTAGCGATGGTCAGGGCGCCCGGACGACCGGCCTGCGCGATGATCTCGGCTTCTTTTTCGTGGAACTTGGCGTTCAGAACCTTGTGTTCGATGCCTTCCTTCACGAGCAGTGCGGACATGTGCTCGGACGTTTCGATGGTGGCAGTACCCACCAGCACCGGACGGCCGGCGGCCATGCTTTCCTTGATGTCGTTGACGATCGCCGCGTATTTCTCTTCGGCGGTCAGGAACACCAGGTCGTTGTAGTCCTTACGGGCCAACGGCTTGTTGGTCGGGATCACGATGACCGGCAGACCATAGATCTGGTGGAATTCGAACGCTTCGGTGTCGGCCGTACCGGTCATGCCGGACAGCTTGTCGTACAGACGGAAGTAGTTCTGGAACGTGGTCGATGCCAGGGTCTGGCTCTCGGCCTGGATGTTCAGGTTTTCCTTGGCTTCGATGGCCTGGTGCAGGCCTTCGGACAGACGACGACCCGGCATGGTACGGCCGGTGTGTTCGTCGACCAGTACGACCTGACCGTCCTGCACGATGTATTCGACGTTGCGGTTGAACAGCTTGTGCGCACGCAGACCGGCGTAAACGTGAGTCAGCAGGCTCAGATTGTGCGCCGAGTACAGGCTCTCGCCCTCGGCCAGCAGACCGATGCTGGTCAATTGGTCTTCGATGAACTGGTGACCGGCTTCGTTGAGTTCGACCTGACGGGTCTTCTCGTCAACGGTGAAGTGGCCTTCCTGGGTGACGACGCCTTCGACTTCTTCGACGTGCAGCTTGAGTTTCGGGATCAGTTTGTTGATCTCGATGTACAGCTTGGAGCTGTCCTCGGCCTGACCGGAAATGATCAGCGGGGTACGCGCTTCGTCGATGAGGATGGAGTCGACTTCGTCGATCACGGCAAAGTTGAGTTCACGCTGGAATTTTTCTTCCATGCTGAACGCCATGTTGTCGCGCAGGTAGTCGAACCCGAATTCGTTGTTGGTGCCGTAGGTGATGTCGGCGGCGTAAGCAGCGCGCTTTTCTTCCGGCGGCTGGAACGGCGTCACGATGCCGACAGTCAGGCCGAGGAACTCATACAGCGGACGCATCCAGTTGGCGTCACGGCGGGCCAGGTAGTCGTTCACGGTCACAACGTGCACGCCCTTGCCGGACAGAGCGTTGAGGTAAACGCCCAGGGTACCCACCAGGGTCTTGCCTTCACCGGTGCGCATTTCGGCAATCTTGCCTTCGTGCAGGGTCATGCCGCCGATCAGCTGGACGTCGAAGTGGCGCATGCCCATGACGCGCTTGCCGGCTTCGCGGGCGACCGCAAAGGCTTCCGGCAACAGCTTGTCGAGGGTCTCCCCCTTGGCAATGCGGTCCTTGAACTCTGCGGTCTTGGCGCGCAGTTGATCGTCCGAGAGGGCGACCATCTTCTCTTCGAAGGCATTGACGAGCTGCACCGTCTTGAGCATGCGTTTGACTTCACGCTCGTTCTTGCTTCCAAAAAGTTTCTTTAACAAAGGCGCAAACATATCGGCAGGATCTTCCACACTAAAGGGATGGAGGGCGGCCCCGTGAGTCGCCCGTGCAGCCCTCATGGCCGCATGCGAACGAGCATTCTACCCGGAAACGGTGGTGAGGAAAGTGGCGATATTCCACGATGCTGGCACTGCGCTTTGACGGGGCTCACTTAAAATAGGGGCGTTTTGCTCAACTTCAAGCCGTTGGAGGCAGAAGTTAGTCGTTGATTTAATGGGCAAAGCAGGGACAAAAGCAATGGGCGAGTGAAATGGGTGCTATCTGCTACCATGGCGCCTCTGTTACTTCAGGTCCTAGATCATGGCATTTCGCCCTCTTACAGCCAGAGCGCCCGCCGTTCTGCTTCGCGAAGCCAAGCCGCTGAAAGCCATCCTCGGCCATGCTCAACGCCTGGCCCATCTGCAGCGCCTGCTCGACAGCCAACTGCAACCCGCCGCCCGCGAGCACTGCCATGTGGCCAAGTGGCGCGAAGGCGAACTGTCGCTGGTGGTCACCGATGGTCATTGGGCCACTCGCCTGCGCTATCAGCAAAAACGCCTGCTGCGGCAATTGCAGATGTTCGACGAGTTCGCCGGTCTGACGCGGATCAAGTTCTCGGTGCGACCACCTGTCATCCCGCCAAGAGCAGCCGGACACACGATGGATCTGTCGACGGATGCCGCAGCGACCATTCAGTCCACCGCCGACGGGATCAGCGATCCGAGCCTGCGGGCGGCGCTGGAACGCCTTGCAGCGCACGCCAAAACCAAATCCTGAGATCAATCAAATCAATGCGGGAGCGGGCTTGCTCCCACATTCAGATCTCCATACCACCCGATTTAGCGGCGCTTGCTGCCACCGAGCAACGACCCCATCAATCCCCGCACCAACTGCCGGCCCAACTGGTTCGCTGCCTGACGCATCGCCGACTTCAAAGCCTGCCCCGCCGCTGTCCCGAGGAATTCCCCGGCCTTGTCCGCCAGACTTGGCTCCTCAGCCGCCGCTTTGCCGGGGCTAGCCTCAGCATCAGGACCCAGATTCTTGCGCCCCGTGAGGATTTCATAGGCCGACTCCCGATCGATCGGCTTGTCATAGCGGCCCTTGAACGGAGAACCGGCAATCAACACCGTGCGTTCAGTCTCGGTCAACGGCCCGATCCGCGATTGCGGCGGCGCCACCAGCACGCGCTGGACCATCTCCGGCGTGCCCTTTTCCTGCAAGGTGCCGACCAGCGCCTCGCCAATCCCAAGCTCAGTCAACACCGACAACGTATCGAACGCCGGATTCGGCCGGAACCCGTCCGCCACCGCCCGCAGGGATTTCTGTTCCTTGGCGGTGAACGCGCGCAATCCGTGCTGCACCCGCAGGCCCAGTTGCGCCAGCACATCGTCCGGCAAATCACCCGGCGACTGGGTGACGAAATACACGCCCACGCCTTTGGAACGGATCAGCCGCACCACTTGTTCCAGCCGCTCCTGCAAAGCCTTGGGCGTGTCGCCGAACAACAAGTGCGCTTCGTCGAAGAACAGCGCCAGCAGCGGTTTGTCGGCATCGCCACGCTCCGGCAACTGCTCGAAAAGCTCAGCGAGCAACCACAGCAGGAACGTCGCGTAGACCTTCGGCGCTTCGTGTACCAGACGACTGGCATCGAGCAAATGAATCCGCCCGCGACCGTCGGCGGTCGGTTGCAGAATGTCTTCCAGTTGCAGCGCCGGTTCGCCGAACAACGCTTCGGCGCCCTGCTGCTCAAGGATGGCCAGACGCCGCAGCAGCGCCTGACTGGAACCGGTGGTGAACAACGCGGCGTCTTCGCCGAGCAACTGCGGGTTGTCCTTGAGGTGGTTGAGCAGCGCTTTCAGGTCTTTCAGGTCCAGCAGTAACAGGCCTTCGCGGTCGGCGACCTTGAACGCCGCGTACAGCGCCGACTGCTGACTGTCGGTCAGCTCCAGCAAGGCACCGATCAACAATGGCCCCATTTCGCTCAGCGTGGTGCGCAGCGGATGACCGGACTCACCGTGAATATCCCACAAGGTCACGGGATAAGCCTGAGGCTTGTAATTGAGCCACGGCATGCCGGCAATACGCTCGGCGACCTTGCCCTGAGGATTGCCGGCAGCACCGAGGCCGCACAGGTCACCCTTGATGTCGGCGGCGAACACCGCGACTCCGGCGTCGCTGAATGCTTCGGCCAGACGCTGCAAAGTAACCGTCTTGCCGGTGCCGGTCGCGCCGGCCACAAGTCCGTGACGATTGGCCAGGCGCATCGCCTGGGCGATCGGTTGCCCGGCGAGATCGGCGCCGATAACGAGTTGCGAGGAGTCAGGCATTTGGTCACCCAATAGTTAATCTTTGTCGAGCATGGCCGATAGAGAGGAGTGAGAGACCCGATCAAAAGTCAGGTCCGTGATTTCCCTAAGGAGAGACGGAAATATCACTCAGCTTTCACACCTGCCCATTTTGCGCGCCTTTATAAAAGCACGCCCTGGACATTAAGACCTTAGCGGAACCCCAAGCCATGAACAAAAATCTACGCTTCAGCCATAAAATTTTGCTTGCCGCCGCCCTCATCGTCATTGCCGCCTTCGCCTCGTTCACGCTTTACAACGACTGGCTGCAGCGCAATGCAATCCGCGATGACCTGAACAATTACCTCAACGAGATGGGCGAGGTCACTGCCGACAACATCCAGACCTGGCTCAGCGGGCGCATCCTGCTGATCGAGAACGCTGCACAAAACATCGCCATCAATCCCGAGCCCGCCGCCGTCGCCAGCCTGCTGGAACAGAAAGCCCTGACCTCGACCTTCATGGCTTCCTACCTCGGCGACGCCACCGGGCACTTCACCATTCGTCCGGATGCGAAGATGCCGGACGGCTTCGATCCACGGGTTCGCCCCTGGTATAAAGGTGCGGAAAGCAGCAGCACCTCGACCCTGACCGAACCGTACATCGACGCGGCCACCGGCCAGACCATCATTTCCATCGCCACCGCCGCGAAAAAGGCCGGTCAGAGCGTCGGCGTGGTGGGCGGCGACCTGAGCCTGCAAACCCTGATCAACACCCTCAGCGCCCGGGACTTCTCCGGCATGGGTTACGCCTTCCTGGTCAGCGCCGACGGCAAGATCCTGGTGCACCCGGACAAAGCTCTGGTGATGAAGTCACTCAAGGAAGCCTACCCGCAGGACACGCCGCGCATCAGCAGTGACTTCAGTGAAGTCACCGTCGACGGCAAGACCCGCATCGTCACCTTCACCCCGATCAAGGGCCTGCCGTCGGTCAACTGGTACATCGGCCTGTCGGTGGACAAGGACAAAGCCTTCTCGATGCTCAGCCAGTTCCGCACCTCGGCCGTGATCGCGACCGTGATTGCGGTGGCCATCATCATTGCGCTGCTCGGCATGCTGATCCGCATCCTGATACAGCCGCTGCACGTCATGACCCGCGCCATGGAAGACATCGCCGACGGCGAAGGCGACCTGACCAAGCGTCTGACCATCCAGAACCAGGACGAATTCGGTGTGCTCGGCACGGCATTCAACCGCTTCGTAGAGCGGATTCACGGTTCGATTCGCGAAGTGTCGTCCGCCACCGGGCAAGTCAACGAAGTCGCCCTGCGAGTAGTCGCGGCCTCGAACTCGTCGATGTACAACTCCGACCAGCAAGCCTCGCGCACCAACAGCGTGGCCGCTGCGATCAACCAGCTCGGCGCCGCCGCCCAGGAAATCGCCCGCAACGCCGCACAAGCCTCGACCCAGGCCAGCGACGCCCGTGGTCTGGCCGAAGACGGCCAGCAAGTGGTGGATCGCAGCATCAAGGCGATGAATCAACTGTCGAGCATGCTCAGCGCGTCGAGCAGCAACATCGAATCGCTGAACAGCAAAACCGTGAACATCGGCCAGATTCTCGAAGTAATCACCAGCATTTCCCAACAGACCAATCTGCTGGCCCTCAACGCCGCCATCGAAGCAGCGCGGGCCGGTGAAGCCGGTCGCGGTTTCGCCGTGGTGGCCGACGAAGTGCGCAACCTCGCACACCGCACCCAGGAATCGGCGCAACAGGTGCAGACCATGATCGAGGAGCTGCAAGTCGGCGCCCGTGAGTCCGTCAGCACCATGAGCGACAGCCAGCGCCATAGCCAGGAGAGCGTGGACATCGCCAACCTCGCCGGCGAACGCCTGAACAGCGTGACCCAGCGGATCGGCGAGATCGATGGCATGAACCAGTCGGTGGCCACCGCTACCGAAGAGCAGACCGCCGTGGTCGAGTCGATCAACGTCGACATCACCGAGATCAATACGCTGAACCAGGAAGGCGTGGAGAACCTGCAGGCGACCTTGCGCGCCTGTTCCGATCTGGAACAGCAGGCTTCGCGCCTGAAGCAGTTGGTCGGTAGTTTCCGAATCTAAGATCTAGATCAAGATTAAGATCAAAAGCCTACCCCCTCACCCCAGCCCTCTCCCCCAAGGGGGCGAGGGGGAAAGGGAGCAGATCTCCAAGCCTTTCAAATCCAGAGCTCGACTCCGGGCCTCCAGGTCGATGTATAGCGAAAGAACAACTCGGTCAGTCCCCTCTCCCCCTGGGAGAGGGTTAGGGTGAGGGCCTGGCGCCCTCAACCCCACCACAAATCCCTCCCCCGCCCCCTCCACCGCGAAACCCCAACCGAACATCTATTCTTGATGAAGGTCAATCGAGGGCAATCAACAAGCGGAGGGGCACTCACTGTGCATAACGCTGAAACCACGCTGGCACGCCAACACGGGCTTCACGCATGAGTCGCGGCATTCTGTTGCTGATCGGCCTGCTGGCCGCGGTGCTGATCCCCTCTTTACTGGGCGGCGGGGAAACCTGGACCCGGTTGCAAGCCTTTCCTCTGCACTGGCTGCTAATCCTGCTGAGCATGATTCTGCTCTGCTGGGGCATCAATACGCTGCGCCTGCGCCTGTTGCTCGGCGATCAGCGTGAGCGGGTCACGCCGCTGAAAAGCCTCGGCGTGGTCATGGCGGCCGAATTTGCCTGGTGCGCCACGCCCGGCGGCACTGGCGGGCCGCTGACGATCATGGCGCTGCTGGCCCGCAGCGGCGTGCGTCCGGCTCGGGGCAGTGCGGTGTTTGCGATGGATCAGTTGAGCGACCTGCTGTTCTTTCTCTGTGCGCTGGGCGGGATTCTGATTTATGCGCTGTTCCAGCATCTGAGCGACCGGATGGAGTGGCTGCTGAGCGTCAGCGCCATATCGCTGTTCGGCGGGCTGTTCAGTTGTGTACTGGTGGCGCGTTATCACCGGAGGTTGATTCGCATGAGTGGCCGGCTGCTGGCGCGTATGAACGTGCAACCCGCTACACGGCGGCGCTGGGCGCGCAAACTGCTGCATTTTCTTGCGGCGTTCACTGACGCCCTGAAATTGCCTCGGCAAACGCTGTTCAAGGTGTTTGCCCTGACCTGCGTGCATTGGTCGCTGCGTTACAGCGTGCTGTATCTGGCGTTGCGCGGGTTGGGGGCGGACGTGCAGTGGGCCTGGACGTTTCTGATTCAGATGCTTTCGCTGGGAGCGGGACAATTCAGCCTGTTGCCGGGTGGTGCCGGGGCGGCGGAACTGACCTCGGCGGCGCTGCTGGCGCCCATGGTGGGAGCTTCAACCGCTGCGGCGGCAATCCTGATCTGGCGGGCGATGACGTTTTACTTCTACCTGCTGGTCGGTGGGCCGATTTTTATGCTGATGCTCGGACGTCCGCTGCTCAGGAAGCTGATGAAGGTGCACCAGGCTTAGCGTCGTCGGGTTTCTCTTCATTGAGCTGCTCCCACAACGCGGCAGCGTCGGGGAAGTCCGTGCCATCCTCAGGACTCAATTCATCCGGGTCATAGCGGCTCAGGCAGCCTTCGCCCAAAGTGGCGGGCGCTTTGGAGGTGGCTTTGTCCAGTGGATCGCTCATGGGCGTTTTCTCCGGGGCTGAAACAAAAAGGGCCTGAAGCGATTGAACGCCCAGGCCCTCCGTTTTTCAACCGAAAGGTTCGGTCAGAACACCACAGTCTTGTTGCCGTGCACCAGCACGCGGTCTTCCAGGTGATAGCGCAGGCCACGGGCCAACACCATCTTCTCGACGTCACGGCCGAAACGCACCATGTCTTCGATGCTGTCGCTGTGGCTGACGCGCACCACGTCCTGCTCGATGATCGGGCCGGCATCCAGCTCTTCGGTCACGTAGTGGCAGGTTGCGCCGATCAGCTTCACGCCGCGCAGCGACGCCTGGTGATACGGCTTGGCACCAACGAACGACGGCAGGAAGCTGTGGTGAATGTTGATGACCTTGTGCGCGTATTCGCGGCACATGTCCGGCGGCAGGATCTGCATGTAGCGCGCCAGCACCACCACTTCGGCATCGTGCTGCTTGACCAGGCGCGACACTTCGTCGAAGGCCGGTTGCTTGTCCTGCGGATTGACCGGGACGTGGTAATAAGGAATGCCGTGCCACTCGACCATGCTGCGCAGGTCGTCGTGGTTGGAAATCACGCAGGAGATCTCGCAATCGAGTTCATCGCTGTGCCAGCGGTGCAGCAGATCCGCCAGGCAGTGGGATTCACGGCTGGCCATCAGCACCACGCGTTTTTTCTGCTCGGTGTCGGTGATGCGCCAGTCCATCGAGAACTCTTCGGCGATCGGTGCAAACTTCTCGCGCAACACCTCGATACCGAAAGGCAGGGAATCGGCACGGATTTCGTGACGCATGAAGAACCAGCCCACCTGATTGTCCGAGTGGTGGCTCGCTTCGGTGATCCAGCCATTGTGGGCCGCCAGAAAGTTACTGACTTTGGCAACGATGCCAACGCGGTCCGGGCAAGAAATCACCAGCCGAAAAGTGCGCATGAGGGGGAAACTCCAGAACTTCGCAAAGGCGGACATTCTAGCGACTACGCCGCAAAACTGCAGTATTGATGAGCCTCGAGCCCCGTCAGGCCTCGCCACAGTTTTTTTGACGCAGGCGACCGCCAGGATGATGGCGCGATAATAGCCATGTACCAACGGATCTCTGTGAATATCTGTGAAGACTGCATCACATTATTTAACTGAATATTCAATTCAGGGCTTTTCAACGCAACTAATCCAAATAAAAAACCCGGTTAAATGTTTACTTGATGAAACAGCCTGACTATTATTGCGGCACTGTCCCCTGCCATCGCGCACTCCCAATAAGGTAGTAATCATGTCCTTGATCAACGAATATCGTGCCACCGAAGAAGCAATCAAAGAGCTGCAAGCCCGTTTGAAGAACCTGTCGCAAGACGACAAACTGCAAACCGAGCTGGAATTCGAAGGCAAACTGCGCACCCTGATGGGCGAATACTCCAAATCCCTGCGTGACATCATCGCGCTGCTGGATCCAGAGTCCAAAACCAAGGCCCCACGTGGCGGCGCAGTAAAAACTACCGGCACCAAGCGTGCTCGCAAAGTTAAACAATACAAAAACCCGCACAACGGCGAAGTCATCGAAACCAAAGGTGGCAACCACAAGACTCTGAAAGAGTGGAAAGCCAAGTGGGGCGGTGACGTGGTTGAAGGCTGGGCTACCCTGCTGGGCTAAGCCGCAACCCTTGTCGCAGACCCGTCTGCGGCACAAAAAGAAACGCCAGCATCCGCTGGCGTTTTTTTATGCCCGTCGTTCAAGCGCCGGACATGTTCGATTTCAAAGATTCAAACGTTTGCGCAATGCCTGGACATAATTCTGCCATTCAACCAGCACCTCGCGCTGTAATGGCGTGGCACTAAGCAGCCATTGCTCCGCGGCCTCTGTAAAAGATTGCAAGGTATTAGGCGCCCCCCATTCAGGCTCGGACAAGCGCTGCCGACAAAAGATTTGCCACTGTTCTTGCTCTTCGAAATTCAACGTATCCGGAAAGTTACGCGCTCGATATCGAAACAACAATTCGGGCAAACGTTCGTCATCGAACGGCCATTGATCTCGCGCTAATTGAGCAGGATCTGCCGTCCTCACTTGCTCACATAGTCGCCGGTCGCGATCGCCGATAAATCCGTCGTACAACTGTTGTTCGGGATCTTCACTCGGGGTGAAATCTTCGCTGGCATAAATCGCCGAGACTTTATCTTTCCAAACTTGTTGTGCGTCACTTAGTCGCAATGCACGCGCCTGATACAGCGCCATGTCCAGACCCAGGCGCTGCTGATCTTCAGCTCTGAGCACCGACAGCGGCGCCACTACGGGGCACTTGTTGATGTGAATAAGCTTGAGCGGCACCGGCAACTCGCCTTCGGCCAATTCGTCACGACGGGTATACAGGCGCTGACGCAATGCCTGCGCATCCAGATCGAGCAGGCCCTGCGGGTCCAGGTGCAGATCGCAGACAATCAACGCGTTCTTGTTGCGCGGATGCCAGGCCAATGGCAGCACCACACCGACATAACTGCGCGCCGCCGAGAAGCGTCCGGAAATGTGCACCATCGGCTGTAAAAGACGAATCTGGTCCAGGACCTTCTGTTTGCTGCGCAACTGGAACAGCCAGTCATACAGCTTCGGTTGCTTCTCGCGGATCAACCGGGCCAGGGCGATGGTGGCGCGTACGTCCGACAAGGCCTCGTGGGCATTGCCGTGATCGATACCATTGGCGGCGGTCAGACGTTCGAGCTTGAGCGTGACCTTGCCTTCGTCATCGGTGGGCCAGACCAGCCCATCCGGGCGCAACGCGTAAGCGGCGCGCACGACATCGATCAGGTCCCAGCGACTGTTGCCGCCCTGCCATTCACGGGCATAAGGGTCGAAAAAGTTGCGATACAGACTGTAGCGGGTCATCTCGTCGTCGAAACGCAAGGTGTTGTACCCCGCGCCGCAAGTGCCTGGGGCGGCAAGCTGGGCGTGGACCCGGGTCATGAAATCGGCTTCGCTCAAACCTTGTTCGGCAAGGCGACTCGGGGTGATGCCGGTGATTGCGCACGCTGCCGGGTGCGGCAGGATGTCTTCGCTGGGCTGGCAGTAAAGATTGACCGGTTCGTCGATTTCATTGAGTTCGTGGTCGGTGCGGATCCCGGCCACCTGCAACGGACGGTCACATCGGGGATTAATGCCGGTGGTTTCGTAGTCGTACCAGAAGATGGAAGTCACGGGCGGTTCCTGAACTGAAGATCGGCAAAGTCTAGGCGTTCGACGGCGGTCACGGCCAGCGCGGCATCATTCAGGCACACTTGGTTGAACGATGTGAATGACATAGTTATGTCGTTTTCCCCCACGAGGCTGCTAGCATCGGATTCACTCGCATCCCGATCCGGCAACATCAGGTAGCCCATGCTCGAGACCACAGCAACGCCAAGGAAAGCAACGCTGGCCCCGCCGCTGGACACACGGCATCAGGTCGAAACGCCGGAAGGCATCGACCTGCCGTTGCGCCCCGCCGGCCTGATGGTACGTGCCGTGGCATTCACCATCGATCTGGTTTTGCGCGGGCTGATCATGGGGCTGCTGTTCATGTTGCTGGCATTGCTCGGCAAGCTCGGCATAGGCCTGGGCTCACTGCTGCTGTTCGCCGTGAGCTGGTGGTACATGGTGTTGTTCGAAGTGCTGCGTCAGGGCCGCTCGCCGGGCAAGCAATGGATGGGCCTGCGGGTGGTGCACGACGATGGCACACCGGTCGGCTGGTCGGCCTCCCTGCTGCGCAACCTGCTGCGTTTTGTCGACCTGATGCCGTTCGGCTATTTCCTCGGCGCCATCAGTTGCCTGCAACACCCGGCCTTCAAACGCCTCGGCGACATTGCCGCCGGTACGCTGGTGATCTACAGCGAACGCCCGCTCAAGCGCCCGCAATTGCCTGATGCCGAACCACGCCGCTCACCGATCCCGCTGACCCTGACTGAACAACGTGCCCTGCTCGCTTTCGCCGAGCGCCAGGGTGAACTGTCGACGGCGCGGGTCAACGAGCTCGCGGCGCTGCTGGCTCAGCCACTGCACATCAGCGCGCCGAAAGCCGTCGCCGAACTCAACGGCATCGCCCGCGGCCTGCTGGGGCCGACATGAAGCAAAGTCTTTTCGAAATCCGCCACAAGGCCGAATGGGAGCGCTTCACGCTCGCCCTCGAACGTCTGGAGCGAGGCAAGGATACTTCGCAGGTGGCCGAATTCCCCAAGGCCTATCGCCGAGTCTGCCAGCATCTGGCGCTAGCGCAGGAGCGCGGCTACAGCAGTTTTCTCGTCGATTCGTTGCAGCAGCTCGTACTGCGCGGCCATCAACAACTTTATCGTCATCGCAGCCAGCTCGGCGCCAACCTGCTGGGCTTCATCCTGGCGGGATTTCCACGGCTGGTACGCGCCGAGTGGCGCTTCGTGTTGGCCGCCGGGTTGCTGTTCTTTGGCAGCCTGATCGGATTCGGCTTGCTGGTGTACCTGTTCCCGGAGCTGGTCTACAACCTGATCCCCGCCGATCAGGTGCGCGAGATGCAGAGCATGTACGACCCGGCCGCCGGCCATCTCGGGCGCTCGGCCGAACGTGCGGCCAGTGAAGACTGGGTGATGTTCGGCTACTACATCATGCACAACATCGGCATCGCCTTTCAGACCTTCGCCAGCGGTTTGCTGCTGGGTGTGGGCAGTGCGTTTTTCCTGTTCTACAACGGTTTGATCATCGGCACGGTCGCCGGGCATCTGAGTGAAATCGGCTTCGGTCAGACCTTCTGGTCCTTTGTGATCGGGCACGGGGCCTTCGAGCTCACCGCCATTGCCCTGGCCGGTGCGGCGGGTTTGAAACTGGGTTGGGCGTTGATCGCGCCGGGACGCCTGACCCGTGGCGAGGCCTTGAGACGCGCGGCGCGCCAGAGCGTATTGCTGATCTGTGGTGTGATGCTGTTTCTGTTGATCGCCGCATTTATTGAAGCCTACTGGTCGTCGCGCACCGGGGTTACGCCGCAGACCAAATACCTGGTCGGCGCCGGGCTCTGGCTCTGCGTGGCGACCTATCTGCTGTTCGCCGGAAGGACCCGCCATGCGCCTGAGTGACGCCACCGTGGTGATCCGCCCGCGCACCACCTGGGAAGCCATGGACCTGGGCGTGCTCATGAGCCAGCAACATCGGCGCCTGCTGATGACCAGTTGGGCCATCGTCACCCTGCCACTGTTTGCGGTGCTCAGCCTGCTGTTGTGGGATTCACCGTCACTCGCCGTATTCATCTTCTGGTGGCTGAAACCGGCCTACGAACGCTTGCCGTTGTACATCCTGTCCAAAGCGCTGTTCGGCGAAACGCCCACGCTGAAACAGGCATTACGCCAATGGCCAAAACTGCTCAAACCGCAGCTATTGGCGAGCCTGACCTGGCGCCGCTTGAGCTTCAGTCGCAGCTTCCTGATGCCGGTAGTGCAACTCGAAAACTTGAGCGGCATCGCACGCCAGCAGCGTTTGCGCGTGCTGTTGCAACGCAATGCCGGCGCTGCCCAGTGGCTGACAATCATTGGTGTCCATCTGGAAACGGCGCTGTGGATCGGCCTGCTGGTGCTGTTCTACCTGCTCCTGCCACAACAGGTCGAAACCGATTGGGACTGGCAAAGCCTGATCTTCGCGGCTGATCACGAATGGCGCTGGCTCGAACACCTGACCAATGCCTTCTATGCACTGATACTGGTGATCTGGGAACCGATCTACGTCGCCTGCGGTTTCAGCCTCTACCTGAATCGGCGCACCGCGCTCGAAGCCTGGGACATCGAACTGGTGTTCCGCCGCCTGCGCCAACGCCTGAACAGCAGCGCGCTCGGTTTGCTGCTGGTGGTGTGTCTTTTGCTGCCGGGAGTGCCTTCGGCTTGGGCAGCCGACCCCGCCACCGCGCCGGATGCGCCCCGACTCCTGAATCAGCCACTGACCAGTCAGGCATCCCGCGACAGCATCAAGGCCTTGCTTGAACAACCGCCGTTCAAGAACAAGGAAACCGTCACCCGTTACCGCTTTGGCGAAGACCCCGCCACCGCCGAAAAGCCCAAGGAAGGCAAGGCACCGCAATGGCTGAAAACCTTGCTGGGCTGGCTCAACGGCCAGCACCTCAACGGGCTGGCCAAGGCCATTGAAGTGTTGCTGTGGGCGGTGGTGATCGGAGCGCTCGGCTGGTTGATCTGGCGCTACCGCGAATTTCTGCAAACGTTCGTCAGTCGTCGCCCGCGCCTGCCCGAACGGATCAAACGCCCCGTGCCACAGCAAGCCTTCGGCCTCGACCTGAGCAAGGAAACCCTGCCCGACGATATCGCCGCCAGCGCCGAGCAGCTCTGGCAGACCCAACCCCGAGCAGCACTTGGCCTGCTGTATCGGGCGCTGCTCAGTCATCTGTTGCACGACTTCAACCTGACCCTGAAACCCGCCGACACCGAAAGCGAAGTGCTGGCGCGGATCGAACACTTGCAGCGTCCGGATCTGCTCGCTTACAGCCGCAGTCTGACCGGCCACTGGCAGAACATGGCCTACGGGCACCGCGTACCGGCGGCGCATCTGCAACAGGAATTGTGTGAGGGCTGGCGCACCCTGTTCGGCCACGGAGCCGCCCGTTGAACCGGCGCGCATTCTGGCTGGTCGGCTCGCTGATCGTCGCCCTGTTGGGCGCTTTGGGCGTCTACCTGTACCTCAAGGCCACGCCTTACCAGGCGGTGGTCGATCACGGCCCTTCCCCCGCTGCGCAAGCCAATCCCTATCTGGCGGCAGAGATGTTTCTACGCGGTCGCGGAATAGACGTCAGCCATGCCGAGAGCCTCGCCGTGTTACCCGAGATCGACCCTCGCCGACACACGCTGCTGTTGTTCAACGACCGCTCGAACATGACCCCGCGTCAGGTCGATCAAGTCTTGAACTGGGCCAGGGCCGGCGGACGACTGGTATTCGTCGCCGAATCGATCTGGGATGAAAAGACCGGCCAGAGCAACGACCTGCTGCTCGACCGCGTGCAACTGCATCAGTCCCTGAGCAAGGATCTCAAAGACCCGCCGCCGGATGCCGACGAAGATCCCTACCCCAACCTGACCAAGCTCTATCTGGAAGACGAAGACGCCCCGGCCTACGCCGGGTTCGACACTGAGTTCCACCTCGACGACCCGAAAAACCTCGCCCAGTCCTGGGCCAACAGCGCCCGGGCCACGCACATGATGCAACTGCCCTACGGCGTCGGCTCGATCACCGTGGTCACCGATGCCGACCTGTGGAAAACCCCGGCCATTGCGCAACACGACAACGCGTGGCTGCTCTGGTATCTGAGCGCCGATACCGCCGTGACCTTGCTGTACAACACCGAACACGATGGTCTGTTGACCTTGCTCTGGCGCTATTTCCCGCAGGCCATCGTCGCACTGATTGCCTTGATTGGCCTGTGGCTATGGCACGTCGGCGTGCGCCAGGGGCCCGTTCAGGCCCCAGCCCCGATCGGTCGCCGACAGTTGATGGAACACCTGCGCGCCAGCGCCGACTTCATCCTGCGTCACAACGGCCAGCAGACCTTGCTGCAAGCGTTGCAGCAGGATGTCTTGCGCCGCGCACGTCACCGTCATCCCGGTTTCGACCAATTGAACGTCGCCGAACAATGGCTGGCGCTGTCGCGCCTGACCCGCCAACCGACCCGTGCCATCAGCCAGGCCCTGAGTCCGGTACCGAAGCGGCGCATGTCCAGCGCCGAATTCTGCCGTCAGGTCGCCCACCTGCAAGCCCTGAGGAACTCGCTATGACCGAACACATCGAACCCGGCTCGCCCAGCCACGCGGCCCAGCAACGTCACCGAGCCAGTCAGTTGGCGCAAGCGGTACGCGGTGAATTGCAGAAGGCGCTGATCGGCCAGAACCCGGTGATCGACGACGTGCTGACCGCGCTGATCGCCGGCGGCCACGTGCTGCTCGAAGGCGTTCCCGGCCTCGGCAAGACCTTGCTGGTACGTGCCTTGGCAAAATGCTTCGGCGGTGAGTTCGCGCGTATCCAGTTCACCCCGGACCTGATGCCCAGCGACGTCACCGGCCACGCGGTCTACGACCTGCAGACCGAGCAGTTCAAACTGCGCAAGGGGCCGTTGTTCACCAATCTGCTGTTAGCGGACGAGATCAACCGCGCCCCGGCCAAGACTCAAGCCGCCCTGCTCGAAGCGATGCAGGAACGTCAGGTCACCCTTGAAGGCCGGGCTCTGCCCATCGCCCAGCCGTTCATGGTGCTCGCCACGCAAAACCCGATTGAACAGGAAGGCACATATCCGCTGCCCGAAGCCGAGCTCGACCGTTTCATGCTCAAGGTCCGCATGGACTACCCCGACGCCGATCAGGAACTGGACATGGTGCGTCAGGTCAGCCGCTCGACCCGCGCCGACATGCTCGACGTGCAACCGTTGCGCACGGTGTTGCAGGCCAAGGATGTGCAGGCCTTGCAACGCATCGCCAGTGATTTGCCACTCGACGATCAGGTGCTCGACTACGCCGTGCGCCTCGCTCGCAGCACCCGCACCTGGCCCGGCCTGACCCTCGGCGCCGGGCCACGCGCCTCCATCGCACTGGTGCGTTGTGCCCGCGCCCGGGCCTTGTTGCGCGGCGGCGAATTCGTTATCCCGGACGACATCAAGGGCTGCGCACTGGCGGTGCTGCGCCACCGCGTGCGCCTTGCACCGGAGCTGGACATAGAAGGGCTGGAAGTCGATCAAGTCCTTCAGCAACTGCTCGACCAAGTACCGGCGCCGCGCCTGTGAAACCCTCGCGCCTGCTGTTGATCTGGCTGGCGATCCTGCTGGTCCTCGGCATTGTGCTGGGCACATTACAGGCGCTGGACATCGAAGTGCCCTCGAGCCTGCTGTCGATCAACTGGGGATTGCTGCTGGCGCTGTTTGCGCTGAGTCTGCTGGATGCCTTGCGCCTGAAACGCCTGCCCTCGCCCCGAGTACAACGACAGATGCCCGGCAGCCTCGCGCTTGGTCGCTGGAGCGAAGTCCGGCTGGAAGTCGAACACGATTTCGACCAGCCACTGGCCATTCAAATTTTCGACCACGTACCCGACGGCCTCAGCTTTGAACACCTGCCGCTCAACATCGAGCTACAACCCGGCCAGCGCAGCCAGATCGGCTATCGCCTGCGCCCGCTCAAACGCGGCCACTTCACCTTAGAAACCTGCGAACTCAACCTGCCGAGCCCCTTCGGCCTGTGGTCCGGCAAACGCCTGCTGAACATCACCGACCACACCCGCGTCTACCCCGACTTCGCCCGCCTCTACGGCGGCCAGTTACTGGCGGTCGACAACTGGCTCAGCCAGCTCGGCGTACGCCAGCGCCAACGCCGGGGCCAGGGACTGGAATTCCATCAACTAAGGGAGTTTCGCGAAGGCGACAGCCTGCGCCAGATCGACTGGAAAGCCACCGCCCGGCATCGCACACCGATTGCCCGGGAGTACGAAGACGAGCGGGATCAACAGATCATCTTCATGCTCGATTGCGGGCGGCAGATGCGCAGTCAGGATGGAGAGCTGTCGCATTTCGATCATGCGTTGAATGCGTGTTTGCTGTTGAGTTATGTGGCGTTGCGGCAGGGGGATGCGGTGGGGTTGATGACCTTTGCCAGCGATCAGCCACGCTATGTGGCGCCGGGCAAAGGAGCCGGGCAGTTGAATGTGCTGCTGAACGGCGTCTACGACCTCGACAGCAGTCATCGTTCCGCCGACTACTCGGTAGCCGTCAACCAACTGCTGGCACGACAACGACGTCGGGCGCTAGTGGTGCTGGTAACCAATCTGCAGTATGAGGATGCCGAAGAACTGCTGACCGCCGTCAAGCGAATGAGCCTTGAGCATCGAGTATTGGTGGCGAGTCTTCGGGAAGGAGTGTTGGACGCGTTACGATATACATCTGTTCAGACTTTGCCAGAGGCCTTGTCTTACTGTGGAGTGGTCAACTACATGAATGAACGCGCCGGGCTTCATGAGCAGTTGGATGCTCATGAAATACCGGTGCTTGACGTTCAACCCCATACCTTGGGGCCCCGCTTGGTGACAAGTTATCTAAGCTGGAAACGGGCTGGCGTGATTTGAGTCGCGCCTCCTTCATTATCCTGGAAGCGCAATACTTATCTCATGCAAGAACTTTGACACCCCGACTTCTATACCGGCATAGAGAGTACCTCTGAATTCCTGGATCTGAATTTGTGCCCTGCCGATGTGGTCCGTCACGACAGGGTCATACTTCGCTGTACCCACTCGAAAAAAGACCCATATACCTTCCAAATCATCTCCCGAGCCATCCTTGACATGCACGCTGAATAAACTTCCCCCATTCCACCTGAGATACGAGAGTCGCGGTACTTCTTCGCCCAGAACCTCAACCTCGAAAGACTTGAACTGGGGGTGACCGGGGAGATTGGCTGAGAGAGTCATGATTCCGCTCCCTGATGTGAGGATATTGCCAGATTGTGAATATCCCGAGGCGTCTGTATCCGTGAACGGTATTGACGCATTCTGAAACTCCCCACGAACAGTCAAACCAGCCCAACCTCCACCATCATCTGAAGAAACGACCATCAAATTTGCCCTGATTGACGCGCCCGAGTAAACGACGGGAGGGCTGACATTCAGCACTTTGATTATTGGTCCCACTTTCACGCTCATCGGGATACTTTTAACGTCCCACCCTCCCAAGCCGCTCTCTACAGTCGCCGTCAATGCCCGTTCCCCAGACCCCGTGAGCATGAAACGAACAGTGGCCTTGCCATTGGCGTCAGTTTGACTCGACGGGAGAGCATCATCGTGGTCCGTCCACATGACCGTGGCACCTTCAGTCGGCAGACTGCTGAACGCCGAAACAACAGTGGCCTGCGCCTCGACCAGCTCTCCCGGGTGCTCCGCCGGTTTGGTGATGAGCAACTCGCTGATTTCATTTGGATCGTTCAAAAAACATGGCAGCAAAACCCAGACAGAGCGCTGCTCATCCCCCACACTCGCTTTCAATAGCGCCGCACCGGGCGTCGTCGGAACGAACTTAATTCTCGCCACTCCATAGTAGTCAGTTACGGATGTCTCACCCTCGATGTCCGGATGACTCCATTTCACCGTCCAGCCAACCATTGGTTTTCCACTGGCGGCAGAGATCAAAGTGATCGCCCAATCCAGCGTTTCACCCCAGGCAAGTGTTCGCAAAGCATGGCTGTCCGCACTTATCTTCAAGACCTGCGAACCCGGGCCCAGCGACATCGCATTGTCAGGCGACAGGCGTGCCAACCGCTCGGCAGAGAGTCTCAACGAGAAACTACCGTTCTTCACGTCTCCCGCTCGCAACGAAAACCTCGCCAGCCCGCCAGTGACAACCTGCGCCGCACCCAGCTCCGGTTCATAGTAATTGTCCAGCTCCGATGGCGCCGTGCTGGTCTGGCCCAGACGCACAACCTGCCCCTCCAGCACCTTCGGAAAAAATGCCACGATACTGTGCACGCCTTTTCGACGAGGGAATCCGGTCCTGCTGCCCCACATCTGCTGTGGCTGCCCGTCGATGCTCATCTTGACTTGCGCCCACGGACTGTCCGTTAACGGCTTGATCGCCGTGCTTTTTTCTTCTGTGTAATTGTCGTATGGGCTGCTCAACGAAGACCGTACCGAATGGATTTCAGCACTTGCTGGCACAAAGCCAAAACAGGAATTACCTTCGGCGTCGGTGTTCACGACAACGGGGGTATCCGTCATTTGCCATTTCACCGGCACACCTGCAACAGGCGTCCTGGTGAAGCGTGAAATCACATTCACGCATGTCCAGGCCGAATCCTGGTCCACCACTGGATCCACTGGCGATTCGAGCATGTAGTTGAAACTTACAGCGTTATGTCCCAAAAGCATCGGTTTGGCAGTCGCGACATACGACAGTTGCGGCAGACTCAACGTAAGAGCGAACTGGCCTGCCGTCACGCTGGAGACGAAATCGAGCTCCCAGGACGAACCATCTGCCTCCATGGGTTGAGTCCCGGGCAAAGGAGGACTCACAGTTGCGTCAAATTCGTCGGCTGGCGTCCCCGACCACTCCAGGGCTGACGACAGTCCCACCAGTGGACTCAGAACATTCAGCCAGACATTGAAGCGATGAACCGCCCCCAGGCAGGGATAGAGGGCCTGACCATCTAGAGCTGCCGAGCCCTGATCGAACCTGATGCTCAGTTCCTGCGTCAGATCCGGATTGATGAATCGCCCGGACAGCTCACGATCCTCTGCAACCCCATCAGCTTTCAAACTAAGCTGAAACAGACTGCTGATACTGGCATCCGCACTGGAGGTGAATATCCATGTCACTCCCTCCGGCATCAGCAGAAAAGGCACTCCAGGGTTAGCCATTTTCAAGCCGATCCGAGGATCCGCCTCTCGCCAGTTCAGGCTGATGTTTTTAGTACGGATCCATGGGCTTCCAGTAACAGGCACAACCTTCAGGGTATGTGTCTCGCCATGCCGACAGATCAAACCGAGTGTATTGAAATCGACGAGGTACTCATCCAGAAAAATCTTCACGTGCTGCTTCCAGAGGCTGGTCGCAATCGCCTTCACGACGAAGGTTCTTTCGCTCGGCTCGGCCTCTTCGTGCGCCTTGATCGTGGCATCGACGGGATGCTCCCCGGCAGCAAGAGGCCGATAGGAGTGCCTGGACCAACCGCCAGCGCCCGTAAACGACTTGGTAACGGTTCCATCCGGGTCCCTCCAGAAAACCAGTGCGCGCTCGACCGGATCGCCGTCACCGAGGGCCGTCTCATGCAGCACCTGCATCCACATCCATGCGCTTTCGTTTTCATCCACCACGCAAATCCTGTCAGGCTCACGCACGTCCCCTGGCTTGACGACGTTGCGGGCCAGTGACATGGGTTTCTCGGGCGAAGGCTCCAACAGATGCGAAGAGATCAGCCGCAGAGAAAACTGGCCATTTAGTTTGTCTTCGTTATCGAGTTGGTACCTGACTGTTCCTTCGGGACTTACCCGAACGGCGGTATCAAGCTCCGGATTGACTTTGACACCCAGTTTATCGTGAGGCTCGCCGAACCATCGCAGCGTCACATCGGTATTCCGCAGGACCTCAGGAAATCTGATCAGCAACTCATAGATCGCTCCTCGATTTGGATAACCCGGCTGCTCCCACGGGCGCTCCGCTCCTGCGACTATCGTGAGGACATCTTTCAACGGGTCGGTCGTCAGTACCTTGACTTCAAAGACCTGACTCACGACACGACTGGCGTAATACGGACTTTCGACCGAGGCCATAATGCGTAAATCACCGGCCTTATCCGGTGTGTGCTCGAAATAAACCCAGCCGTCAGGATCGGTCGGTGTCGTTGCGCTCACGTTTTTGCCTTCGACCGTCCAGGTTACCGCTCGCCTTGCCAGTGCCTTGTCGGTGTAATACGAGCCAACGCGAACCCCAACCTTCATGATTTGGTTGTATTCCAGAATCACGAAATGCTTCTGCTCCTGCACGTCGAGAAATTTCAAGCGGTGGTGATCCAGAGAGACCTGAATCCTGCGCGCAGGAGCGCTGTGCTCGCTGTTCAACCAAAGGTCGAAAAGAAGCGGTAACTCATCATCGAGTTCCGGAATGAAGAGCCGCCAAGCGTCATCCAGCGGCTTGTCCTTACCCCTTTCCGGATCGAAAACAATGGCGTCCTGCGGAATGTCACCGCTCAAAGATTCTCGCGTTCCCTGCCAGTCGCAATCGTCTGCGTGCACACACGTGAGTCGATGCGCCTGCGAACCGAGCGCACCCGGACACAGAGGCAAGGCCCGGTCCAGCGGCAACTCCTGATCATCCAGTTTCAGTGCCAGCAGTTTTGCCGCCGGCAGGTGCAATTGAAGGTTGATTCGGGTAATGCGCAACGACGAAAAGTAGTCACCCGCTTCGTTGCGCGGACTGCACACTTCGACACGCAGTGTGTGTGTATCTAGAAGCGGCAATGTCACCGGCACTTCGTATTCGCGCGGTTTGAATACCAGAGGCTGTCCCTTCTCCTGACGTAGTTGGTCGGCATTTCGATCACGGCCCAGCCCTACAAGTAACGGGACTTTCTGTGTTTCGGAAACTCCATCCACGCTGAGTTCCAAAAGGCCCTCCTCTTTGTGATTCATTTCGCCGAGGCAGGAGAGGACATAACGGGCCTCTGCACTGGCATTCTTGGGTACCAGGATTTCCTGAAAGGCAGAGGCGCCGTCAAGGGCCGACAAAATGCGTATTAGGAGGCCTTCATACTGCTCGGGCTTTGTTGTGACGTACGATGGATTGACTGGTCCATTTTTCCAGCCTGTGAGCCCCTGAGTAAAATCGCCATTGACGACCAGATTCCGCTCAGCCTGAGTTTCCGGACTAGCCATGTTTGCGGCTCCTCTTGACTTTATGTTTTGCAGCGCTCTCTTCGACTTCTGTCACCAGGTTTTCCACCGCCAATCTGAACGTCGGTTCACCGGCCTTGGCGGTATAACGGATGGTAAGGATCAGGTCAGTCATCGAGGCGAGTAATGAACACTGCGGTTCCTTACCCCACCACGGGAAATCGATCACCCAGGAAGAAACGGCACCCGTACTCTGAAAGGCGCGAAGCAAGCCCGGATCCTGGTCATCCATGACGCGTCCATCATCTGCGACACCTTGGGAGATCGCGATCTTTTGCCCCGGACGCGTGTTGAACAGTACATCCGCAGGTGCCGCCGTTCCTTCGGGGGTTTGCAGATACTCCACCGCCCGCGGCGATGGCCGGATGATGGTTCGGCTACCTGTCTGAGTCAAAGTGGCGTCGACAGTCTGATAAGGTCCAACCAGTGCCGGGATAGTGACATCGACCGAACTGATCAGACGGCAATATTCACCGGGATGTTTGAGGTTGTAGTGCAGCTCACCCACGTTGAACGCCAGCGTGCCCGTGGTCTGCAGTTTTTCGTGCGCTTTGGCCCAAGTGGGTGCATCTGGCTGGAGCCCGATGGCATTGTCGAAGGCCTCTCTCAAGGAAAAGATCATGACCCGCTCCAGTCGCCGCTCATAGCTTTGCAAGTGGTCATGCTCCATCTGCATCAGAAAGCCATGCAGTCGCTCACCCGCCAACAGGCCATGATGTTTCTCGGACCACGTCTCAGGCAGAAGTCTCTGTAAATCGTAATCACCGGTTTGAGCATTGCGCGACGCCTGTGCACTGATGCACAGGCTGCGGGTCGCATCGTAAGCCTGGTAGTACAGCGCCTTGAGTTCTGCCAGTAGCCAGTCATACAACTGACTGCGAGTCGTGCGCTTCTGAAGGAAATCGTACAAGGCCAGGGACTGACGATTGGTCTGTAACACCAATTGCAAGCTCTTCTCGGCAGCCTCTACAGCAATCTCCTGCGCCTTGATCTGCTCATCGATAGCTAACAGCTCGGCCAGTGCCAGATTGCGTTGCAAACCCCATTCGCGGCGCCGTAAGCGATAACCTTCGGCTACCAATCTCTTTTCCGCGTCTGCCTGTTTGCCCATGGAGGAAATCTGCAAGCCATAGGCGATGGCCTGTGCCACTCCTTCAGGAAAGGCATTGCCGTTGGCCACACCAAAGATTTTAGGTATGGCCGAAATTGCACCCGCTGTAGCCTGGATGGTCACCGATGCCTGATTGAGCTGTTTGGCAGCCTGAAGGTCATTCATGCATTTGTATTCTTCCTCAGTGACATTTAGCTCGTACCACTCGGAATAACCATCGGCGCGCTGCTGCACCGTCTCGCGACTTTGCCGCAATGCCGTCAGCGTTGCCTGCATCTGAGCGATGTTTTTTTCCTGAATGCTTTTCGTAAACTCGCTTTGATCGACCAGATTCGCTTGCTGCATTTCGCTCTGTTTCGCGGCATCGCGTTGTTCCATGCAGCGCAACACTTGAGAGCCGTAATCCTTGAGTGTCTGCACAGAGCGCAGTGCCATCTCGAAGGTCATCCGCCAGTTATAACCATTGATGCCAACTCGCCCACCCATCGGCCTTGGCCCGGCGCTGCTTCCGGCGGCCAGATAACGCAACAATTCCGCGGGATCCCCCGGTGAATCGTACAGCGCCAGGTCGAGTGGATTACCAGTGATGTCCAACCAATTGCGCAGGTTGTGCAGACGCTGCCGGGGTAACTGGAACACATCCAGCAATCGTTCATTGGTCGGAAATTTGAACGGCCCGGCTGCGATCAGTCCCATCGCCGGGGCTGCGGAGGCCGATGGCGGGACGTCCGCCAGGGAATACACATGCGTTTTTTCGAATGCCTCCAATGCCGGGCGGCTAGCGCTCTTTGCAATCAGTGCACCGAGTTCTTGTGGCTGCCAGTCAGTTACCGAGCGTGCAGAAGGAGGAGCGCCCAACATTGCTTGAGCCTGTAGATAACATTCTTTGGCCAACACCAGGCTGTCCCGCGTCAGTTGGCGGTAATACCAATCCCCTTCATCCATCAGATTTTTGACGAACTCGATGAACGTCCAAATCCTGAAATGACGTGGCTCCGAATAACTGATGGCGTACGGGTCGTCCTGTTTCTGGCACTCAGGGCCGAGATTGCCCTTTCCCACCAGAGCCCAGCATCGCCAAAAGTCCGGTTTGTCGGTCGGTTTCACCGGAACTGAAGGTTCCGCGACAGCTCGTGGGTCAAACACTTTTCGCCACCAGTCTTCCGCCTCGCGGTAACGATTTTCATCGCGAAGGCGAACGGCAACCAGATGTATGAGGTAGAAAAACAGCTCCCAGAAATACAAGCTGTTGGCACCATTGAACGCACCCTGGGGTTCACTAATCGTCCCTGCCTCAGGGGGCGGTTCATCCACGATCTGATTCGACCAGGCAAGTACAGCATCTACCGATGCATTGGAGAGAGCGACCAGTCGCGGACCAAACAGCGAGTTAAGGCGTACACGGGCCAGCGTTCCCGGCTTGTTGAACGCCAGAAACTCCGACGCGTTTCCCCGATTCCTTTCCAGCACAGCGGGATCGAAGCCAGCGATATCTTTCATCGTCAGTGAATATTGTTTACGGCCATACGCCGCAGTTACGTCGGTAACGCCAAAGGTAAAGGTGAAGTTGACAACAAAACCGCCTGATGAGCGCTTGTAGACAAGCCAAGGCGTTCCCCAGCCACCTTTTCCCGAAAACTTTCCTTTGGTTTCCTTTGGGTCATTACCTGACGGAGTGCTGGTCAAGGTCAGATCAAAATCGACCTCCGCCGTAGCACCAACGTCATTCGCCTTGCAAACACCCCTGACAGCCAGGATATCTCCCTTGGAATGGGGTAGAAAAATGGCTTCGAGTTCATAGAAGTCAGTCAAGGTTCCGGCCGCCACTACCGTGCTGACAATCTTGGGTTGGGTCTTTTCGGTCAACGAATGCTGGACGGTCAAAACATCAGGAAAGCGTTCCTTCAGAATTTCCAGCCAATCACCATTGTCATAATCTACCGGCCGAAACAGTACATCACGTACCACCGCTTGCTTCGCATTAGTGCCATCGAAAAACAACACACCCAGACAGCCATTGGGATGGCTTTCAGTCACGCGAGCCGTGGCGATCAAACGGCTACCGGCAGCCGGCGCACTGTCACTCGTATAGCTTTGCAAGGTCGTTGTGGGCGACCAGTCTCCGTTCTGCGACCTGAATGCGATATTGGTGCTGATTTTGTAGGGGACATATCCTTCCTTTTCTATCTCCCCGAGCTTATCTGAATACTCGACCCAGACCAGACAAGGTCGTCTATTCCAGAGCACCGGGCGCATGTCCACCACAGTTCCGGTGCCCCCCCCATTGATGAGGACCCACTCTCGCCAGGCCGTCGGATTGATGCTGGTACACGTCGGTGTCAGCTCGATCCTCGCTTCGCGCCAGTAATGTCTGTACGGGGCTACCCGCTCACGGGCGAGAAAAAAATACTCCCCATCCACTGCCGTGCTGCCATCTAAAAAAGCGCTGACGACCTGCAGATTGCAAATTCTCTCAAAGCCAGTGAGGTACTCGCGCATAGCTACCAGCACCGAGTCCTCGCTCAATTTTGTCTGGTTCAGGCTGGTGATCAATTGCTGAAACAAAAGAGTCATGTCCGGCCGCACGGAGGGCAGCATGTAATTTTCCGGGTAGATCAGGAGCAACATCAGCGCCGCCCAGTCCGGATAATTTCGGTACAGCTCCCAGCGCTTCAGGTCATCCTCGGGGAATTTCGCTTTCAGATACCCCGGCTCAAGCCTCCGATAAGCAGCATTGATGAACTTCTGCGCACAGATGATCGCCTCGGCACCAAAAGCACCAGGCACTTTTTGATTTTCCAGCGAATCAAGGCGCAGCAGTTGATTCAAATCGTCAACATTTTTGACGATGTTGAACGGCCCCGTGCTTTCACCAAGGTAGCCAATGCAGTAGTCCGCCAGCGCGGTGCGACGTTGCTCCAGCAGGTCGTTGATGATGCTTTGACTCATGATCACTTCTCCTGTCATACGGGATGCGCGAACGTTGGGTATCACTCGGGAATGACGGGGCGCTCAAATGTAATCGGCTTGAAATCCACCCCTTTTTCGCTGGCTTCCGAAAAAACGGTGCACATGAACGTCCCGCCCGTCGCGCTGGAGACAATTGCCCGGGCGAGGCCTTCCTGAGTGGTGAGGCCCTGAGCAGGACGGATATCGGCCTCGACATGCAGGCGAGGATCGTCGTCGACGGCAACCACGGTCCACCGCACCTGCCGGCTCTTGCCCAGATTGCCGAAGCTATCCATGAGGACTGCGGACAATTCGACGGACCGGCCCAACGGAACTTCACTCACCGGCACCTTCGACATGAAATGGGGTGGGAAATCCAGGTTTTTCCCATCGTCGATCAGCGAAATGAGAGGGGCTTCCTGCCTTGGAGTCAGGACCACCCAGAACAGCGGACGCTCACTCCCCATGACTTTCCCTGGGGTAAAGGTTGCCGTGGCGATACCAGCGGGACTGGTTTTTCCGACAACCAGACTGCCGAGGCTGGCCTGCCCTTGTACAGACACACCGCTGAGCGGCTGTTTATCCTGGTCTGTCAGGGTGATAGTGAAAACGATCTTGTCAGTGCTGCCGGCAATCACTTCGGTGTAGTTCGGAAGGATGTCCATGTTGACGAGCGGCGCACGAAGCTCGTCGGACGGACGAACCGGCGGCGCCGTTTCCGACAGGCTCAGCAAGGCGTGTTCGGCAGCATCTTTGTAAGCTGCCTTGTCGACGTCTTCCGGCAAATTACCCAGCAGAAAGATCGTCAGGGCATCCATCTTCGTATGAGTGGCCAGCTCACGCACACGGACCAGCAGATCCAGTTGCTTCAGATTCTTCAGGAGCCTATGCACCGGATCGATTCGTCCGATGCACTCGAGCACTTCCTGCTCGCTCCAATCGAAAAACCGTGCCAGCCACACTGCCGATGCCTGTTGTGCAAGACGCAGCTCGTCCACAGACAACTTCTCAGGATCGCCCAGCTCATTGACCTGACGAAGATACTCAAGCAACTCGGTGTAAGGCCGCTGGCTGATGTCGAAGGCATGAGTGAGCACTGTCAGGTAATACAGCGTGGTCATATTGAAGGCATAGGGATCGTCCTGCTCCCACCAGACACTCATGCCGTAGTCGAGCAAATCCCTGAGCACGTCATCCCTAAGATCCAGTTCATGGACAACGGCGCTGCGGCGACGCACATCGGCCAACAGGGTGAACAGTGGATCAAGCGGCTCGTCGCGCCCCTTGCGTGAGAACATTGTGTCCTCGGCAATATGATCGACAATGCGCGTCAGCAATTCATAAACAGTCGATTTCGCCCAACTCAAAACCCGTAGCGCCAGCTCCGCATCCAACCCGATGTACAACGCCAGATTTTCCCTGACTACGGACAACTGGGCATCACGCGCCTGTAACACGACCACGAGCATGGTCTCGACAATCGGAGTACGCACAGTGACGTCGTCCTCATCCAGCCCTTCACTGACCGCTTTATGGAGCTCCTCCCTAACAAACGCCAAGTACTCGGCCTCAGTGCCAGGGCGAGACTTCACCAGGCCGATAGGGTTGGTCACCCCAGACAGCAAGTCTCGCCAGTCTCTGCCCACCAGAGGTGGCACACCGGCCGTCAAAAAGGCGGAATGAGTCAACAGTGCGGCGCTCAGCAAGTTCCGAACCTGCTCGAACAAACGCAGTTCAGACTCGGATGCCACATTGGATACTGGTGGATCCGTCACTTGCTGCAGCATCCACAGCACCGGCAGGTTGCGGGACTCACACCAGTAGCGGCAAGCCACCAGAGCCAAAATGAGATCCAGCACGTCAGGTGTAGCGTCACCAGGCTCGCGGCTTTCCTTGATCACCGGAACGCCTGCCAGACCGTCAGTCCATGTCTCCCCGCCAAGCACCATGAGCATCAACAAACCTTCAACAGGGGTCATGTTCAACAGACGTGGCAATTTCACCAGACGGTAAAACGCCGAGAGAATGTTGTGGTTGCGTAGCAACGTTTCGGTGCGGTCATGGGCGCGCGCAATGGCGAGAGCCAGGTAGCGATAAGTCTGCAAATCGATATTCAGTGCACTGCAGATAAGATTGACCGTCAGCTCGATCTCGCCTTGTGCAGGAAACGCCTTGAATTCACCGTTATCCAGAACAATGCGATCGCGATAGTTGTCCTGGCGGTTGTTGTACACCTGATCGAATTGTGACGACTCCTGACCGCGTCCGTAGATCGCCAGTTTGTCGATAAACACCGCAAAATCCCGGGCGGTGCATTGATAGCCCTCACGCAAGGTCTGGAACAGGCCCAATGCATGCACCACATTTTTGGTAATCCAGATCCCGGACCTTGGCCTCTTGCCAGCACCTTCGGCATTTGAGGCAGCATCCAGCAACGCATCTACCTGCTCGGGCGACAATCCCATCCATTTATCCAGACGTCGTTTGCGGTTCATCCGGTCGTAGCGTTCAGGATCAGCGGGGTCTTCGCTTAACTTATGCAGGGACTCGAGGTACTCCACTTGCATGGCAGGTGATCTGCCGCCATTGATGAAGATCGATCCGGAACGCTCACTCTCCTGTCCTGCCAACGCCCCGTAGATTTCCACGTTGGGCGATCGGGCCGGAGCGAAGCTGCGGATCGACAGGAAGCCCTCAATATCCTCGGCACTTTGTTTGGTGTGCGGGCCGAAAATCTTGACCTGAGCGAGATCTTTCCATTCGGGATCTTTGATGCCGTAGTTCTTTAAGTAGAAAGCCTTTGCGTCGGCTGCCGTCACGGCAGGCTCAATCAATAATCCCCGCTGAAACGGGCCCAGCCGCGAAGCATGTGACAGTGCACGACCGGCATCCTCATCCCGGGCGTCAGGCTGGAGGAAATTCGGGTAGCCCGGATCCACCCAGCGTGCAAAATGTCCTACTGAAAGGCCATGATGGGCGGCGACCGTATTGATCGTTGCCCAGTGCTTGTAGTAGGGCAAACCATTCGGATAGCGCCTCTGGATCATTGCCTCTTCCAGATCCGGTTCTGGAGCAATGCTGTACTTTGCAATAAATTCTTCCAACACCTTGACGATGATGTTGACTGCAGAGATCGTCTGGTGCATCGCATTGCGATCAATGAGTAACTCGTTGATATCGACACGACGGTTATGAATGGGAATATTGCCGGGTTTCGAATTTTTTTCGATTTTGTTAAAGATCCAGTTCCAAAGTTCCACGAGATAGGCCACCACCCCTGTGGCATCTTCCAGCCCCCCGACCGGTGCGAACTCGTCAAATGCAGTGGGGAACAGCAACTCGTAACTGGGCCCAGTGTTAAAACCATCGGCACGTTCCGGCGTCGTTTTCGACCGGCCGGCCAGCGAGTTCTCGATGAACTGCCGCCGGAGATAAACCGCCAGAGCATTGGCTCGGTGCAGAAACTTCTGCGCCTCCTCAAGGCTGATTCCGAAGTCCCTGACCAGCCCCTCGGGCCCCTTCTCCACCAATGGAAAAATCGATTCGCCACGCTCCAGCCAGGCTTTCAGACCGGAAAACTTCTTGAGGCTATGCTGCTTGCCGAAAACCTGCTCGAACAACACCAGGCTGGGGCGTTTCGAGGTTTTTTTCCTGGCCATACTGGCAGTCCTTGAATGATGAACACACTTACGGCGAACGAGCCGTGGGGCATTCGTCGCTTCAGGTTATTCAGCGCTGTGGGACGTCAAGCGTCTACTGTCATAAATGACAGGTTTAACAGCCGCTCGTCGGACTCTTTCGATCAGTCACCACCAGGCGGTTCTGGCTTTACGTCACAACGCCCGCTTTGGGACCAGTCAGAAATTGACGTACCCGAATTGAACGTCTGCCGAAATCTGAACCACTGCTCTCCCGCTCTCAATGGCGTTGCTGAAGTGATCCTCCATCCGGCCTCAGTGATCGGAATATTTTCCGCGATCACCTCATCCGGATTGAAAGCGCTCACCAGCGTCCCCGAGCCGGGATTGCCCACCCCCTCGAAGACAATCACAGGCGAGTCCCACTGACCTTCAACCGGCTTTATGAATCTCGGTTGGAAAAGACCCAACCGGCCTGTCCATTCGGTCGGATCAGAATGAAACACACCGCTTGAGGCGACGAATTTCAAGGTGATCTCCCCCTCGGGTGGTGTCAGTGTTGTGCGGATTGACCAGGTACGGTCGGAATCCACAGTTGCGTGCCCCAACTCATCTTCGCCTCGCCACAGGGTCACTTTGTCGCCGGAGTCGCCAAAGCCGGAAAATGTCCCTGTCGCGCCGAGGGGTTCTTCGTCGGTCGGAGACTCGATAACCGGCTTGGGGGGCACGAAAGAGCAGGTCACCTCAGGACTGGGTTTTGACGATATTCCCGCAACGGTCTGGATGGCCCAGAAGACTGCCTCGCCTACCTCTGACTCAACTTCGCCTTCCCAGATGCCATTAATGATCGAGACATCGGTCAACACAGGCTCCTCAATACCCTTGCGCCACACGGTGACCCGACCTCCCGAACGGCCATTGCCTGAAAGGGTTGAAGTACGGGACAGCTTTTCACCCGGCAACGGTTTCAAAAATTTGGGAGGCAGCACCACAACCTTGAATTGGCGGATATCACTGTGTTCCGATGGCCGACCGTTGAGCGTCTGCTGAGCAGTGATAAACCAATCATCAACTTTCAGATTCCTGAGACTGATGGACCAGGCGTTGTTTGCACTCAGCACGACGGGATCACCCAACGGCTTTTTGTCCCGGGCATCCCAGAGTTGCATCGAAGCGTCTTTCATCCCCTTGTCACCGGTCACCGTCAGATCGCTGTCGCATTCCTCCCCATCTTCAGGGTCAGCGATCGTGGGTTTTGGCCGTTCCACGTACACCGAAAACGGTCTGGAAGCAGGTTCCGATTCCAGTCCGACGACTGTCTGGACCGCCTCGACGGTGTAAACCACGCCCTCAACGAACGCTTCGGTAGATTGAAAGTGCCAAGAGGTTCCAGTGACCGTAGCGTTGAAAGAGGTCGGGGCATTACTGAACTTGATTAGGACAGCTGTCGCTCCGGGATCGCAGCCACCCTCTATTTTGGGTAGAAGCCCGATTTCGCCGACCGGATCGATCGAAGGTTGCTGCGGGGGGATGTTGACATTGAGCTTTATCCAGTTCGGTGACTCCTGATCATCCAGGTACTGCTTGATATGAACCTCTCGATTGCGTGTCGCCCCCCACACGTCGAATGCCCGGCTCGACCATTGGCCATTGCTCCCCACCCGCGCATCCGGCGCTGCCTTGGTGACGCCATCAGGGTTGTATAAACGCACTGACGCGTCGATGAGTCCCCCGCCGAAAAACGTCGGCTGATAGTCCAGCGTATGCTTCACGTCCGTTGGATCGGGTACCCCTCGCTCGACAGTGACCTCCAGTGCCAGTGAATCGATCCAGCCGCCGTTGCTATTGGAGACTCTTTGAATGGCGTTCAGAGTATATGAACCCAACGGCCAATCCTTCGCAGTTATCGCCCAACTACCACTTTCCACCTGTACCTCAGGCAGCGCGTCTACATCAGGTCCGCTGACGACAGTCAGCTTGACCATAGCCCCTTCGAACCCATTGCCGGAGAACCTGATGGAACCGCCGGCATCGAAATCAACGTTTACACTTTCCAGTGCAAGTGGAGCGACATAAAACAACCGAGCCTCGGTACGCCCTGTGGATGCCATGCCTTTGAATGATTGAGCGGTAATGCTGTGCGCACCTGGGCTGCAATCGATAAAAGTCGACCAGGAACGGCTGGACAGTAGGACTTCACCGATAGGATCTTGGCCCAAGTCCAAAAATAGTTTCACAGTCACCCCGACGAACGTTGAGTTATCGGGTACCCGCCCCGACACACGAACAGGGCGAGTGTGGATGGTTTGTCTAACATCGGGAGTCAAAATATCAGGACGGGCGAGTGGCTGACTGATAGTCAACGTCTGATGAAGGGTGTCGTGGTTAATACCGTCCACAACAACTCGAGCAAATATCCGGTGTGATCTCTCACTCAAGAAAAGCGGTGGAGTAGCCCAGGCCACAACTTTCCATCCCGCGGGATCCTCAGGGTCAGGAAATGGAATCAAGGTGGTCGTTGCCGTTCCCAAAAATGTATCCTCACCACTGTCCTCACGCCTGTAAATAAAGACGATCGCCAAGGCCAGGATGGCATTTATAACCCCTGCGACATTGTTCCAGTCAGAGTTGCTGACTTCATCAGGCTTAGGTTGATAAATCCGAAAAGTAAAATCCGCATCGAGCCCCGATGGAAGCTGTTGATCATTTGTCATAGCGGCATCTCCCTCCTGATAAGCGAACTCTTTTTGATGTTTTTACGCTCAATGGGCGAAGTGCGCCTACCTGTAAAATCTGACAGTCCCGACAAACGGTAACTCTTCCCACAGCCCGCTCCGACAGCATCCTGCAAGTCGTAACAACGGGCTACGACGCCTTGTGCCATTGCCTACAAATCCCTCAGAATCCGCCGGCTTGTGCGCCTTGGCGTTGCCCCGTAACTTGATCCCCGTCGCTGCCAATCAGCGGCCGGGTTTAGTCGCCCGGGGTCTTAGTACGTTGCGCATAAGCGTCATCCAGTCGGGTATTCCCTATCCCCGCACTCGATGGTGGCTGTTCGCAGGGCGCCCTTGGGCGCACCGGTACGTACTCCCGGTCGACTAACCTGCTTACAGCCGCCCCCCTTTTCTCGTTTAGTCGCGAGCCAATGGTGGTCCTAACGACGAGTACGAAATACATGAAAAAGCCAGTTCCAAATCCCCCTTCGGACACCGATCCAAAGGACCCGACCGATCAACCCGATCCGGTCTCCCCCTACGCTTCAGTCGATTCAAAGAAACTCCACGACGCCGCCCACCGGGCCCTCGACTTCTACCTCAATCCCAAACCGGAAAAACCGCGCAACTCCGTGGATCGCGGCATGCAGATGTTCAAGGTCGACCCGGAGATCAACCCCGAGGCAATTGCCATCCAGACCTACGAGACTTTTTCCTCGGTCAGCATTCTGCTGCTCGACCTGGCCGACAGCCTGGACGACAAGCCGCGGCATCTGGCGATGGCGATCTATCAGTTGAGCGAGATGGGGTTGTTGCTGGCGGAGAGGACGCTGGATAGCGAGCGGGCGATTGCTATTGGCTAGCCCTTGAGAGGATGGCGTCTGTTCTGACGCCTTCGCGGGCAAGCCCGCTCCCACAGGGTTCCGTGTCATTCACATAAATGGTGACTGCCGCAGGAATTGTGGGAGCGGGCTTGCCCGCGATGTTTTTGAAGGTTTTGAATCAGGCCGAGGCCGGCAACGGCTGAAAACTGAAGTACTGCTTCAACGCCTCGACCAGTTGCCCGTACTCCGGCGGCGTCCGGAACAGACTGAAGCCAGCGTCGTAGTGCTGGGGGGTGGCGTCTTCATGGCACCACAGACAACACGCGCTGAGGTCAATGACCTGCTGGCAACCGTCACCCACAGGGATTTTCAGACGCAGATTGAATTCGGCCCCGATCATCATCGGCAACTGGCTGATGAGCATCAAACCATCTTCCGAGACGTTGCCCAGAAAACCGATGGGTTTATCGGTGACGCTGTTGAACACACGCAGAAAATACGGCAATTGATGCCGTTCGATTCGACGGTCGGTAAACATGAGCGTATCGCCATGCATGGCCCGATGCCCGGGCCGCACTGTGCTTCGGAACGAACCTGTCCGCCAGGCCCGCTCTCCCCGCTCCCGGTGTGGCGCTCGCCACGTCAATCTCATGCCAGTCGCAGGTGTTGCGCCAGTTTAGAATCCAGGCTCTAAACCGGTGTCTGTGGACTATAGCTCACCTTGTACAGCCAGCCAGCTTTTGTATGACAACCGCCATCAGAAGCGGGTTGGACGTACCACGGCCGCCGCGCTGCGGGTCGGGTAATGACCCAGGCTCTGCAGGGTTTCCAGACGCGCACGGGCGCGGTAGGCGTATTCGCTGTTGGGGTACGAGGCGATGATGAACTGATAGGTCTGCGCCGCATCGACGAACATTTTTTGCCGTTCCAGGCACTGACCGCGCATCATCGACACTTCCGGCCACACATAAGGACGGGCACGGCTGGCGCGTTCGACCTTGGACAGCTCGAGCATCACCTGCTCGCAATTGCCCCGGTCATAGGCGCTGTAGGCGTTGTTCAAATGATGGTTCATCGACCAACGGGTGCAGCCCGAGGCGGCGAGGACGCTTAGGGCAAGGGCGGCAATGGGCACGAATCGCATGGGGGTTCTCCTGTCTTGTGCTCTGTATCGACCCCGTGTGAGAAATCTTCAGTCATCCGCTGTCAGGTTTGCTCTTGTGAGGTTCGACGCAAGCCGCTGGATGATGAGGATTGACTTCAGCCGATGAAACAATCGGCTGCAAGTGTCCTTCGTTGAACCGCCCAAACGAAAAACCCACTAACCGCTCGGGTTCAGTGGGCATGGCGAATCGATACGGCGATTATTTGACCGTGAACATTCGCGGGCTGGAACGATGCGATTCTTGTCCATTCACCTTAGTTGTTGCTACAACGCTAATCGACCCCTTGGGCAAATCTTCAACTAAAACACCCTCCCAGCGGTCGTCAGTAACGTCGGCCTGGAACAAGATGATCGTACTCAAATCACGATAGACAGTAACAACCCCCTTTTTTACGTTTTCCGTGGTTCCGGAAAACCTGACTTTATTGGTTACTTCAGCACCTGGTTGCGGAAGAACAATATTGGGGGCGGAGGGTAAACTGTTCACTTTGTTCATATTGATGTCTCCATGACTCGTCACCCTTGACGAGGTTCCAGAGCACTACACATGCGTTTCAAATGCCTGCCTACCTGACAGAACTGACAGTCCCGACAGGCGGTAAAACAACACCGCGAAATTTTCAGGGATGTTCGTTTAAAGAAACAAACGAAAAAAAGTAGTGCAAACGAACAATGACTACACCCTTCGAGCATAGTAGCCTTCGCTGGCGCTTGAACCTGAGGAGTCTTTGCATGTCCGTCCGTCGTACCAAAATCGTCGCTACCCTTGGCCCGGCCAGTAACTCGCCGGAAGTTCTCGAACAGCTGATTCTGGCTGGCCTGGACGTCGCCCGTCTGAACTTCTCCCACGGCACCCCCGACGAGCACAAGGCTCGCGCGAAGCTGGTGCGTGACCTCGCTGCCAAGCACGGCCGCTTCGTCGCCCTGCTGGGTGACCTGCAAGGCCCGAAAATCCGTATCGCCAAATTCGCCAACAAGCGCATCGAGCTGAAGATCGGTGACAAGTTCACCTTCTCCACCAGCCATCCGCTGACCGAAGGCAACCAGCAAGTGGTCGGCATCGACTACCCGGACCTGGTCAAGGACTGCGGCGTGGGCGACGAGCTGCTGCTCGACGACGGCCGCGTGGTGATGCGCGTTGAAACCGCCACCGCCACCGAACTGAACTGCGTGGTGACGATCGGCGGTCCGCTGTCCGACCACAAAGGCATCAACCGTCGCGGTGGCGGCCTGACCGCGCCGGCCCTGACTGAAAAAGACAAGGCCGACATCAAGCTCGCCGCTGAAATGGAAGTCGACTACCTCGCCGTGTCCTTCCCGCGTGACGCTGCCGACATGAACTACGCCCGTCAACTGCGCGACGAAGCCGGCGGCACCGCCTGGCTGGTGGCGAAGATCGAACGCGCCGAAGCCGTGGCCGACGACGAAACCCTCGACGGTCTGATCAAGGCTTCCGACGCCGTGATGGTTGCCCGTGGCGACCTGGGTGTGGAAATCGGCGACGCTGAGCTGGTGGGCATCCAGAAGAAAATCATTCTGCATGCACGCCGCCACAACAAGGCTGTGATCGTGGCGACCCAGATGATGGAGTCGATGATCCAGAACCCGATGCCGACCCGCGCCGAAGTGTCCGACGTGGCCAACGCCGTGCTCGACTACACCGACGCCGTGATGCTGTCTGCCGAATCCGCTGCCGGTGCTTATCCGCTGGAAGCCGTGCAGGCGATGGCGCGCATCTGCGTCGGCGCTGAAAAACACCCGACCAGCAAGACCTCCAGCCACCGCATCGGCAAGGAATTCGAGCGCTGCGACGAAAGCATCGCACTGGCGACCATGTACACCGCCAACCACTTCCCGGGTGTCAAAGCGATCATCGCGCTGACCGAAAGCGGCTACACCCCGCTGATCATGTCGCGTATCCGTTCGTCGGTGCCGATCTATTGCTTCACCCCGCACCGCGAAGCCCAGGCCCGCGCGGCAATGTTCCGTGGCGTGTACACCGTTCCGTTCGACCCGGCTTCGCTGGCACCGAACGAAGTCAGCCAGAAAGCCATCGACGAGCTGGTCAAGCGCGGCGTTGTGCAGAAAGGCGACTGGGTCATCCTGACCAAGGGTGACAGCTACCACACCACAGGCGGCACCAACGGCATGAAGATCCTGCACGTGGGCGACCCGCAGGTCTGAGTGACCGGTTGCTGAAAATGAAAAGCCCTGCCGTGTGAATGGTGGGGCTTTTTGCTTTCTGGGTTGGATTATGTGTTGGGCTTAAGATCCTACCCCCTCATCGGAACGCCGCCCGCCCAGCCCTCTCCCCCAGGGGGGCGAGGGGGAAAGGGAGCCGATCGGGGGACCTTTCAAAATAGGCGTTCGACTCGATCCGAATCCTGATTACGGCGCTTGTAGATCCTGAGTTCAACTTGAATTGGCAGGTCGATGTAGAACGCCAAAACTCCTCGGTCGGCCCCCTCTCCCTCGGGGGAGAGGGTTGGGGTGAGGGCTGCTCCTAGTGACGGCGAATAAATCCGGTCAACGCCGCCAACGCCTCCGGCGACCTCAGCCGCTGGGTGAACAGCGCGCCCTCCTCCTCAATCACCTTGCGAATCAACTCGCGATCCGGCGCCCGCATCAATTGTTTGCTGATCCGCACCGCTTCGGCCGGCAACTCGTCAAACCGCAGCGCCATCTCCCGCGCCCTGGCCAACGCGGCTTCGCCACTGCCCAGCGCCTCGGTAGCGATCCCCCATTGCGCCGCTTGCTCACCGGTGAAACCTTCACCAAGCAGCAACAATTCCGATGCCTTGGCCTGCCCGAGCAAACGCGGCAGGATCAGGCTGGAGCCGAATTCCGGGCACAACCCGAGATTGACGAACGGCATGCGCAACCGCGCATCCCGCGCCACGTACACCAGATCGCAATGCAGCAGCAGCGTCGTACCAATCCCCACCGCCGCCCCGGCCACGGCGGCGATCACTGGTTTGCGGCATTCCAGCAGATTGAGCATGAAGTGAAACACCGGGCTGTCGAGGTCGCTCGGCGGTTGCTGAATGAAGTCGGCGATGTCGTTGCCGGCGGTGAAGCACTCGGCGCTGCCGGTAATCAGCACGGCGTTGATTTCGGGGTCGCTGTCGGCCTGTTTCAGCGCGTCGGCCAACTGGCTGTACATGGCGCGGGTCAGGGCGTTTTTCTTGTCCGGGCGATTGAGGCGCAGGGTCAGCAAACCGCGTTCGCGTTGCAGCAGGATGGCTTCGGGCATGGCGTGTCTCGCGTCTGAAAATTCAGCGCTCAACCACGGCTCAGGAAGACATCGGCCAGCAGTTGATTGCGCGGCAGTCCGGCCAGGAAAAGACGTTTGGCAAACGCGTCGACGCTGGCCGTCGAGCCGCAGACTAAGGCCAGGGTTTGTCGGGAAACAAGGCGCAGTTGCGCCAAAGCGGCCGGCAACTCGGCCGCCGTCCATAGTTCGACGCTGAGGTTTTCCCGCTGCGCGACCAGTGCCTGGAGGGGTTTGGCCAGGTAATGCCCGTCGGCGTCATGGGCCAGATGAATAACGCGGATGGCGCCCCGATGGTCGTGACGCAACGCTTCGCGCAACACCCCGAACAACGGGCCGAGCCCGGTGCCGGCGGCGAGCAACCACAGCGGCCGGTCGTGCCAGTCAGGGTCGTAATGCAGCGCACCGCCACGCAATTCGCCGAGGCGGATCGGGTCGCCGATCTGCAAGCGGCGCGCAGCATCGCTGAACTCGCCGGGCTCGCGGCAATCGAGGTGGAATTCAAGAAAGCGGTCTTCTTCCGGCAGGCTCGCCAGCGAATACGGCCGCGCAATGTGACCGGCCCACAGCACCAGATGCTGACCGGCGCTGTAGCGCAACGGTCGCTGGGGTGTCAGGCGCAGCCGCAACACGCTGTCGCTGAGCCAGTCCAGCGCTTCGACCGTGGCCGGGCGACCGTCGGTGACGGGATCGAACGTGTGTACCTGCAAGTCTTCGATGACCTGACACTGACAGGCCAGGCGCCAGCCCTGATCACGCTGTTCGGCACTCAGGGCATCCGGACGACTGTCGGCGGGCAAGCCTTGCACGCATTGCACCAGGCACGCATGGCAACTGCCGGCGCGGCAGCTGTAAGGCACCGCCACGCCGTTCTGATTGAGGGCATCGAGCAGGTTGCTGCCCGCCGCCACCGACCACTGCCGTTCACCGACCCGCACTTCAGGCATCGACGTTCTCCCATGCCGCCGCGCAGCGATTGCGCCCGTCACGCTTGGCCCGGTACAGCGCCTGATCGGCGCGCTGCAAGGCGTCGTCCAGATCATCGCCCAGTTCCAGCAGGGTCATGCCTGCGGACAGGCTAAGGTTTTTCACATTCAGGCCCACCAGTTCAACGTCGGTGAAGGCAATGCGCAGGCGTTCGCAACAGGCGGTCAGCCGCTCGGCATTGCAATCAGGCAGCAGCACAACGAATTCTTCACCACCATAACGCGCCAGCACGTCGCCGTCGCGCAGACAAGCACCGGCCACCCCGGCGAAAGCCTGCAGCACCTGATCGCCAGCCGCATGCCCGTGTATATCGTTGATGCGTTTGAAGTGGTCGAGGTCGATCAGCGCCAGACCATGCACCACGTCGGCTTCCATCGCGTTCAATTCGCGGGTGGCCAGGCGCAGGAAATGTCGGCGATTGAACAGCCCGGTCAATTCATCGGTGGCCACCAGATCTTCGAGCTGACGCATCATCCCGCGCAGGGTGTCCTGATGCGCCTGCAAGGCAAACCGGCGCTGACGCATACGTTGCCGCGAGGTCTGGACGAATCGCGCGTAAATCACCAGCCATGCCAGTACGATCAGCAGGATGCATGCCTGCAACGCGGACAGCGCCGGGTCGTGCAGGCGGAAGTGGTAACCGTCCCACAGCGTGATCGCGCAGAAACTGAAGAACACCAACATCGCGCAGCGCACGAACGCCCGCCGCGACAGATGGAACAAGCCGAACAGCAGGATCAACACATAGAAGACCAGGAACTCGCCCCGGGCTTCTTCCAGATGCGCGATCAACCACGTCTGCCAGCCGAGGCCGAGGAGCACTTGCGCTTCGGTCAGGCTCGGATCGGAAAAACGCAGGTTGGCGCCTGAGAAAAACACCGCGAACAGGATTGCCTGGCTGATGACCACCAGGGCGCTGCCAACGGCGACGCCGGTCAGCGAATCTTCGTAATGTCCGGTGAAATACGCCAGCCACAGCAGCAGCAAGGCCAATCCATAGGTGGCTGCAGCGAGGGCGAAGCGTTTAAGCAAAAGACGTTGAATGGCGTTATGGGTCAATCGTTGACTCACCGTGCGATAAGAGGCTGACCGAGTGTCCTACTCTACAGACCGGCTGCCACTTTAGTGGCCCAGTCGATAAATGACCATTGATTTTCGGGCCGGATAATTGGCGTCAAAGCCATGACCGCTACGTACCGCCAAAAGCGCCCTCACCCTAGCCCTCTCCCGGAGGGAGAGGGGACTGACCGTGATATTTTGTCGGATTTCGGCATCCTGAAATATCGCGTCAAACGCCGATTTCGAACACTGTACAAATCGGCTCCCTCTCCCCCCGGGAGAGGGTTGGGGTGAGGGCAGCGGTCAGAAGGTGAAAAACCGATCGCCAAATCTTCCCCCAACCATGCGACCAACGAATGACTACCGGCGCGTGTCACCACCGGGGAGGCGCGGTATACTGCCGCGCCTTTTTAGCGTCGCGCCAGCAGCCCCGGCGTGCCTTGAAAGGTGTCTGCGACCGACCGATGCACCCAAGCCGCAGGCACCTTATTGAATGTTCCCGTCTTTTAGAGGAGCGCGACTCATGACCGTGATCAAGCAAGACGACCTGATTCAGAGCGTTGCCGACGCCCTGCAGTTCATTTCCTACTACCACCCCGTGGACTTCATCCAGGCGATGCACGAAGCCTACCTGCGCGAAGAATCGCCAGCGGCCCGTGACTCGATGGCGCAGATCCTGATCAACTCGCGCATGTGCGCCACCGGCCACCGGCCGATCTGCCAGGACACCGGCATCGTGACCGTGTTCGTGCGAGTGGGCATGGACGTGCGTTGGGATGGCGCGACCATGAGCCTGGACGACATGATCAACGAAGGCGTGCGCCGCGCCTACAACCTGCCGGAAAACGTCCTCCGTGCCTCGATCCTCGCCGACCCGGCGGGCGCTCGTAAAAACACCAAGGACAACACCCCTGCGGTCATCCACTACTCCATCGTTCCGGGTAACACCGTGGAAGTGGACGTGGCGGCCAAGGGCGGCGGTTCCGAGAACAAGTCGAAGATGGCCATGCTCAACCCGTCCGACTCGATCGTTGACTGGGTTCTGAAGACCGTTCCGACCATGGGCGCCGGCTGGTGCCCGCCGGGCATGCTGGGCATCGGCATCGGCGGTACCGCAGAGAAAGCCGCGGTGATGGCCAAGGAAGTGTTGATGGAATCCATCGACATTCACGAGCTGAAAGCCCGTGGCCCGCAGAACCGCATCGAAGAAATGCGCCTGGAGCTGTTCGAGAAGGTCAATCAGTTGGGCATCGGCGCCCAGGGCCTCGGTGGCCTGACCACCGTGCTCGACGTGAAAATCATGGATTACCCGACCCACGCGGCCTCCTTGCCGGTGTGCATGATCCCGAACTGCGCCGCCACCCGTCACGCGCACTTTGTGCTCGATGGTTCCGGCCCTGCCTCGCTGGAAGCGCCACCACTGGACGCCTACCCGGAAATCGTCTGGGAAGCCGGTCCGTCGGCCCGTCGCGTCAACCTCGACACCCTGACGCCGGAAGACGTGCAGAGCTGGAAGCCGGGCGAAACCGTCCTGCTCAACGGCAAGATGCTCACCGGTCGCGACGCCGCGCACAAACGCATGGTCGAGATGCTGAACAAGGGCGAAACCCTGCCGGTTGATCTGAAAGGTCGCTTCATCTACTACGTCGGCCCGGTTGATCCGGTCGGTGACGAAGTGGTTGGCCCGGCTGGCCCGACCACCGCTACGCGGATGGACAAGTTCACCCGTCAGATCCTCGAGCAGACTGGCCTGTTGGGCATGATCGGCAAGTCCGAGCGCGGCCCGACCGCGATCGACGCGATCAAGGACAACAAGGCCGTGTACCTGATGGCCGTCGGCGGCGCCGCTTACCTGGTGGCGCAGGCGATCAAGAAGTCCAAGGTGCTGGCGTTCGCCGAGCTGGGCATGGAAGCGATCTACGAGTTCGAGGTCAAGGACATGCCGGTCACCGTCGCGGTGGACAGCAAAGGTGAATCGGTCCACATCACCGGCCCTGCGATCTGGCAACAGAAGATCAGCGAAAGCCTGGCGGTTGAAGTGCAGTAAGCGCTTCATCTGCTTGTGAAAAACCGGGCGGTCAGCAATGACCGCCCGGTTTTTTTTTCGCCCGCCGCCAGTCGGCACCTGTCAGATCTGACAGGTGTCGCGCCCAATGACCTCTGCTAGCGTGGAATCTTGACGTTTACAGGTTGCGTTGCCATGGCCCTTGATGCAGATGCGCTTGTCACTCCACCCTCCATCGCCAAGACAGCGTCCATTGCAACGAACGGACGCAGTTGGGGGGAGATCGGTGCGACCGGGCACCGGACTTACTCATTGCCGATACCGCAGCTCACAGCCTCGGGTCGCACGCTGACGCCAGGCCTGCAACTGGGCTATGACAGCAATTCGGGTAACGGCATATACGGCCTCGGCTGGGGTCTATCGCTGGCCACCATCTCGCGCAAGACCAGCACGGGCACTCCGAAGTATGAGAAGCACGAAGTCATGCAGGCCGACGGCACCGACCTTCAGCCCGAACGGACGACGCGCGGCAAGATCAAGTCGACCCGGCGCACTCGCGGCAAAGGCCGGCAAGCCAGAAAGTTTTCGGTGGTGCGCTATATCCCTCGTCTGGAAAGTACCTTCGCTCGCTACGAGCTCTGGACCAATGACGACGGCCACGCCTTCTGGATAGTCATGTATCCCGACGGCTCACAGCACTGCTACGGCAACACCCTTGATTCGTGCATTCACGATCCTGACGCCCCGACCCACATTGCGGTGTGGCTACTGGTGGAAATCATGAATGCCGCGGGTGAGCACATCGTCTACGAATACAAGACTGACGACACAGACCCTGATCCGCGATTCGACTATTCGGCCCAGCGCTACCTGCGGCAGATCTGTTATGGCAACAAGACCGCCAGTGCCGATCTGTTGTGCCTTGAACATGAGAGCCCGCAGGATCTGGACTGGATTTTTCGTCTGATCGTGGACTACGGCGAACGCGTTACCAGACGGGAAGCCGTTCCACCCTATCTAGCTCCGGACGAAAAAAAATGGCCGCCGCGCACGGATCCGTCTCGCATGTACAACTACGGTTTCGAGCTCGGCAGCCGACGGTTGTGCAAGCAATTTCTGTCGTTCATCCACCTCGGCCCCACCCCTGTGCTGGTCGATCGCCTGGTGCTCGAACACGAAACCACGCCGCTCAAATACAACCACCTGACAGCCGCGCACTACATGAGTTACGACGCGGCGGGTCACGTCAAACACGTCCCCCCGCTTGAATACTTCTATAAACCGTTCGTTCTCAACACCGTCCCCCAGCCTTTCCTGGCACTGGACCACATGCCCGGCCTGAACGACGGTCAACCGTACCATTGCGTCGATCTTTATGGCGAAGGCGTGCCCGGGTTTCTCTGCCAGTACGACAACGCCTGGTATTACCGAGAGCCCTTGCGCGGCACTCCCGACACGGACGAAATCGTTTACGGCCCCTGGACCTTGCTGCCGATGATCCCGAACGCCGACACCAGCAAGCCGGTGGTGCAAATCCTCACAGACCTGACGGGTGACGGATGCCTGGACTGGATCGTCGCGCAACCCGGCGGCAGCGGCTATTACACATTCAACCCGGATGGCACCTGGTCGCTGTTCAAGCCGTTCAACCGGTTTCCCTTGGAGTTCTTCCATCCGTTGGCGCAGATGGGCGATTTGAGTGGCGACGGCCTGCAATCCCTGGCGCTGATCGGTCCGAAGAGTGTGCGGTTTTACGCCAACCGCAGGGATCAGGGGTTTGCACCCGGCCAGCAAGTGCCCCACGACGCAGACCCGTTGCCGCTGTTTGGCGATACCCGCAGCGAGTTGGTGTTTTTTGGCGGTATGGGTGCCAGCGGAACCGAGTTGTGCCGGATACGCCACGATGAGATTCGCTGCTGGATCAGCCAAGGCCATGGGCACTTTCGCAGCAGCTTCAAACTGAGCGACTTGGCGTTCGACCATGACAAATTCGATGCCGACAGGGTACGCATCGCCGATCTGGACGGCTCCGGCGCCCCGGCCTTCATTTATCTGTCTTCGGATTACTTCGAGATCTGGTTCAACCACGGTGGCAACGGCCTCGCATCAACACCGGTTCGCGTCCCGTGGCCCGAAGGCATACGCTACGACAATCTCTGCCAGGTGACCTTCGCCGACCTGCAAGGCATTGGTTGCGCGAGCATGCTCTTGACCGTGCCCCACATGACGCCGCAGCACTGGGTGTATCACTTCGTCAGTGAACGGCCCTATTTGCTCACCGGCTGCAACAACAACATGGGTTACAGCGCGACGCTGCATTATTGCAGCAGCGCGCAAAGCTGGCTGGATGAAAAACGCCAGTTGCTGATGGCCCGCAAACGCCCGGTCTGCCGGTTGCCGTTTCCTCAGATGGTGCTCGACTGGTTGCGCCAGGACGATGAAATCACCGGCAATTACCTGATGCAGTACCACAAGTATTTCGAGGGTTACTACGACGGTATCGAACGCGAATTCCGCGGTTTTGGCCAGGTCTGTCAGATCGACAGTGAACTGCAACCTGGCAAAGCCGAAGAAGGTCAAACGGCGCCGAGTCGAGTAACCCGATGGTTTCATACCGGTAGAAACATCGATATCGTCTTGAGGAATGTCTGCGAGCTCGACGATAAAATCACACCACTTGGGCGCACCCTCGTTACAACGTACGATGCAAAACGCCGTAAAGAGCGAATTCGAAAGCGAAGCCAGGCCGACGACAACGCCGAAATCGTCTACGCCCTGGCCGGTAAACTGCTTCGCACTGAGGTGTGTCAGGCTGACGACCCCGCCCCGGCCCCCCTGTTCTCCCTGAGCGAATCTCGCTACCTGGTTCGGAAGGTCAATAACAATCCGTCCAGTGTGCTTGTGCTCGAACTGGAAAATCGCAGCCAGCAGTACGAACGCTTCATGGATGACCCGCAGTGTCAGCATGTGGTCAATGTGGCCTGGGACAAGTTCGGTCAACTGACTCACAGTTTTACGATCGCCTGTGCACGCCGTCTTGGCGGCGAGGATGAACCGCCCTTCGATCGTGAGGATCTGGTACAAGCCTGGAAGGACAGCCACGATGAACAACAGCGGTTTTTTTATCTGACGGAAATCCTTGCCGAATTCATTCACCTGATCAATGACGGCCGTTGGCTGCTCGGCCTGCCCTCGCGCCAACGCACCAATGCGCTGAAGTTGCCCAGAGGCACACTGCCGATTGGAATGCGAGCGGCGGATATCAGTTTTGAAAAACTCGAACTGCATCAAGCCAGTACCGAATGGAATGCCCTGCGCGAACTGACATCACTCTCGCAACACACGTATCTGAAAGACGCCGACGAAAAGATCCTGTACCCACCGTTGCCGGGGCCGACAGAGCAGGCTGTGTTCGACAAAAAAGCGTTGGAGGCGTACGTCGGAGTTCCACCGCCGTTCGCCATCCGGGATGAGCTGGAGAAAATCGGCTACAAATGCATGCACCTGTTCCTGCCCCCAGACCCGGATGAAGATGAACAGAAAAACCTGTGGTCGGCACTGAGCGGTTTTTTCACCTACGCCGATGCCAACGGTTTCTACCACGTCACCGAGGTGCAGCAGACCGCCAGCCATGGCGTGACGCACATCACCTGGGATGCAAACCATCTGCTGGTCATTGCCATCACCCTGCCGGATGGCTGCACGACGACGGTCACCTATGACCCCCACACGCTCCAGCCTCTGAGCATCAAGGACGCCAACGACAATATCCAGGAAGTGCTCTATGACCCGGATCGCCAACCCATGGCGCAGAGTTTTCATGGCACCGAAAATGGGCTGTCTGTCGGCTTCGAACCTCTGAGCGAGTACCCCAGCCAGAAGGACCCGAGCGTCGAGTACGCCCTCGCCAATTCAAAAGAAGTGCTGGCATCTGCCGCCAGTGTGGTGCGCACCGAGCTGCGCAGCTGGATGCCATTGCTCCCGCCCAAAACGCTGCCGCTCAAGAGAAAGGAATGGATCGCCAAGGGGCTGATCCTGCCCGACGGACGCATCCGCGCCTCGGCCCTGCGCTGGCTGAACCAGCGAAAAAAACGCACGGCCAGCGAACAGACCCTGCTCAAGATCATCCGCACCGCCCCACGGCAACCGGTACACAGTCTCAGTCATACCGCCGACCGCTATCACAACGATCTGCTGCAATTGATTCATACGATCATCGTTTACTTCGACGGCTTTGGCCGCGAGTTGCAAAGCAAGCAGCTTGTCCCGCCGGGCGATGCCTTTGTGGGCACACCCGAGGACGAACTCGAGACCGATGCCGATAAAAATCCGATCGAGAGGCCGGCCGCTCGGCGCTGGCGTGTTCAACGTCGTATGGAATACAACCACAAGGGCGAGCCCATCCGGGTCTACCGCCCCTACTTCCTCGATACCCATCGCTGCATCAACGACAGCGCCATGCGCGAGCACGGCTACCACGACCGGATGTTCTACGACGCTTTAGGGCGGCCAATCCAGACGATCAATGCACTGGGCCATCTGGCGTTCGACATCCTTCATCCGTGGCTCAAGCTCAGCTTCGACTTCAACGACAACGACGCCACGCCACCGCCCCGGCCTGCCAAGCCTGCCAAGCCTGCCAAGCCTGCCAAGCCTGCCAGACAGCCCGCCAAACCGGCGAAGAAGGTCAAGTCATGACCACCAGCGTGCATTGGCGCACGCCGTCGCTGGCCGTCACCGGCCCGCGTGGCGATGCCATCAGAACGGTCGAATATTTGCGCAAGGTCGCCGGCGGTGCCGTGCAGGCGCTTGTTACTCGCCAACAACATGATGTTGCCGGACAGCCGGTGGCGCAATACGACCCGCGTCTGGCCATACCCAATACCGTCACCGTGTTTGCGCTGAACGGCCAGCCGCTGAAGACGACCAACGTCGATGCCGGCGTGAACGTCAGCCTGCCTGGACTTGCTGGAGAACCCCTGCAGACCTGGGACGCAAACGGCAATCATCGCCGCATGATTCATGATCCCCAGCTACGCCTGGTCAGACTTGAAGAGAACAGTGCGGCGGATATCGAAACATTCACCTATGCCCCGGCGGCAGCCGATCCCGGGCAAAACCTGCGTGGGCAATTGACCAGGCTGACGGATGCATCAGGCTCGGTCGAATACAAAAGCTACGCACTGACCGGCCAGCCACTGAGTGAAACCCGCACCTTCACAGACGCCATAACGTACACCAGTCAGCAAGTCACCAGCCCGCTCGGCGCGGTGCTCGAGAGCATCGATGCAGGCGGGCACAAGCAACAATCGACTTACGATGTGGCCGGACAGCTCATCCAGGTGCAACTGCAGATCAAGGGGCAAGCCTGGCAGCCAATATTGAAGGGCATGCGATACAACGCCGAAGGAAAGGTCATCGAGCAACAAAGCGCAAACGATGTCACCAGCAGTTGGGTTTACGACAAGGCCGACGGACAGCTACGCCGACACTACGCGCAAAAAGCTTCTGGACAGGCGCTGAAGGATGACGAATACAGCAACGACCGTATGGGCAACATTACCCACATTCGTGACCACACCTACACATCGACCTACTTTCGTAACCAGCGGGTCGACGGTGATCGCGAGTTCGAATATGACTCCCTGTCGCGTCTGACCCTTGCCACCGGCCATGACGATGCGCCGCCCAAAGACAATCAGGGCCTACCACAGCCAACCGACCCCAATGACCGGCGCAATTATGTCCAGACCTATGACATGGACGAAGGCGGGAATCTGACCTGTCTGACCCATGTTCGCGACGAGAACACCTACCATTACAGGATGTTCGTCGACCCTCGCAGCAATCGTGCAGTGCGATGGAAAGAAGGCGATCCGATTCCAGACATCGACACCGAGTTCGATTCCGCCGGCAACCTGAAAGCCCGCCAGCGTGGCCAGCCGATCCAGTGGAACAGCCGCAATCAAGTGCAATCGGTGACTTTGGTCGAACACGCCAGTGGCCCCCCTGATACCGAGCGATATCAATACAGCCAGGGCGTACGCGTACACAAACGACTAGAAACCCACAGCCGGACAGTCAGCCACTTTGTGGACGTTCGCTACCTGCAGAACCTGCAGATTCGCAGCAAGGACGACGGCGAACTTTTGCACCACATCACCATTCCGACCGGCGTCGGACACGTAACTTGTCTGCACTGGGTCAACAAAAAGCCGGACGGGATCGCGAACAATCAATTGCGCTACGCCCTGGCAGACAATTTGGGCTCGACCGTGATGGAGCTGGATGTTTCAGCGAAGTTGATCAGCAAGGAGACCTATTCTCCCTACGGCGCCACGACCACGCTGGCGGCAAGCTCGCAGATCGAGGTGGATTACAAGTTCATTCGCTACTCGGGCCACGAAACAGACATCCCCGGACTCATTTACTATGGGGCACGACATTACGCGCCGTGGCTGTGTCGCTGGATCAGCGCCGATCCGAGGGGGGATGTGGATGGGTCAAATCGGTATGCGTTTGTCGGGAACAATCCGATGAGTTACTTCGATGATGGTGGCACTCAAAGAAAACCCTCTGAGCAACGTCGGATCATCAGTAACCAAATAAATTACTTATCCACTGCGCAGAAGAATCTGGACGAAGTAAACCAACAGTTTGTCGATCTGACTTCGCCGACAACGTTTCGATTGAAGGTAGTCAAAAATCTTTTTTACCTTGCTGGCCGGGCTACTGTTGGTTTCTTCTCCGCTTTGGCCACAACCAGTGATGCGTTCAGTAACAGTACAGTTCCTGGCGAACTGCAAGGGCTGTCATTGGGGAACTTCACGGCTGACCGAACCGTCGGGGCTTACGAAAAAAAACTGTCCCCACTCCAGATGAACGCAGCGATTTTGCCAAGGCATGCGAATCTGGAACCCGGCTCTATCCGGAATCAAAGCAGCGGAACGTCCGCCGGCCCACTTGATAGACTCACAGTCAATCCAGGAACGTGGCAAGAACGGTCGGAGAATATCAGGGCTTTGTTCAGCGTCGCTCGAGACTCCGGAGGAGGTGCAATATTGCCTGGGGTATCGGAAATTTTCGAACTCATGCACGTAGCCAAGGACGCCACCAAGGCCGAAGAGCAATTGACCGCTTTCGAGTTGGATGCCTATGACGCGTTACTCGACAACCTCGAACAATCAATTATCAAAGCCGCAGACATCGCCGACGCCACATTTGAGGAAATGGGCGTCGGCCAGTTTTATGCCAGCAATCTGGATTACTTTGCTGATATCGGTCTCGGCAAAGTGGGGGCATCCGATAGCAGAGCGGTCAGTCGATCCGACATAGCAAAATATCGTGAAAAGGCACTGCAAAGCCTTCATGAAACCCGCACCACCGTCAAACGCTACCGCCAGTATGCGGATATAAAAATAGCTCCTTCGCGCCCACGCTCCGGGGTAGTCAGTTGGTGGAACAATGGCGGCAGATAGCTCAGTCCACCGACACACCCCCTCGCTCATCGTAAATGACGGGCGAGGCCTGCCGGTTCGTCAGGTCGCGTATCTGCGCTCTGTCGCCGGCGCCCCGGTGGAAGCGCTCATCACCCGCCTGCGTCACGACACCGCCGGGCGCCTGGTCGAGCAGCAGGACCCGCGGCTGTCCGTGCCCAACCTTGTGAACGCATTCGGGCTGAGCGATCAGCCTCTCAAGGTCGACAGCGTCGATGCCGGCCGGAATCTGATCTTGCCGGGGCTTGCCGGAGAAGAACTGCAACGCTGGGATGCGCGGGGCAATCACTGGCGCACAACCTTCGATGATCTATTGCGGGTGGTAAGGCTCGATGTAAACGCGATAACCGGCGTGGAAAACATGACCTACGCCGACGTTACCGAGGATCCCGGTCACAACTTGCGCGGTCAGATGATCGAGCTGGAAGATTCATCGGGCTCGCTGAAGCTGCACAGCTACGCTCTGACCGGCCCGGCACTGCGCGAGACCCGAACCTTTCTCGATGGCAAAGCGTTTGTCAGCGGTCGCACGTTCAGCCCGCTGGGCACGGTGCTGGAGACGATCGACGCTGCCGGCCACAAACAACAATCGACTTATGACGTTGCCGGGGAACTCATACACACGCAACTTCAGATCAACGGCCAGTCCAACTGGCAACCCGTGTTGATCGGTGCTCAGTACAACGCCGCCGGACAGATCATCGAACAAAAGGCCGGCAATGGCGTGATCAGCCGCTGGCACTACCGGCCCGCCGACGGCCGCCTGCGCCGCCACTACGCGCAGAAAGCGTCGGGGGAGACGCTTCAGGATTTCGAGTATGAATACGACCCGGTAGGCAACATCACCCGCATTCTCGATCACGCCTTCACACCGACGTATTTTCGTAACCAGCGGGTCGATGGTCATCGCGAGTTCAGCTACGACTCGATGTACCGGCTGATCCGCGCCACCGGTTACAGCGATGCACCGCCGAAGGACAACCCCGGCCCGCCACAACCAACCAATCCCGACGACCGACGCAACTACACCGAAACCTACGGTTACGACAAAGGCAGCAATCTCGTCAAAACCACCCACGCGCGCGACGGCGCCAACCATACCGTCGAAATGTGCATCGACCTCGCCAGCAACCGGGGTGTGCGCTGGAAACCCGGTGATCCGCCACCCGACTTCGCCAGGCTGTTCGACCTGGCCGGCAATCTGCAGGCTCTGCAATCCGGTGTCCCCATGAACTGGAACACCCGAGGCGAACTGGAAAAAGTCACTCTGGTCAGCCGCAACGGCAGAAGCGCCAACGACGAAGAATTTTATGGCTACAGCCAGGGCGAACGGGTCTATAAACGCCACGAGACACACACCACAAAAGTCAGCCACTTCCATGAGGTCCGCTATCTGCCGGGAGTGGAGATCCGCACCAAAGACAATGGCGAAGAACTGCACGTCATCACCCTGGACATCGGCCCCGGCGGCGCGCGCTGCCTGCACTGGGAGAAAGATCCGGCGAACATCGGCGCTGATCAGCTGCGATTCACCTTGGCCGATCATTTGAGATCGGCGGTCAAGGAGCTGGATGCCCGGGCGCAGTTAATCAGCGATGAAGGCTATTTACCCTTCGGAGTTACCGCCTTTTATACAAAACTCTCCGCCCTGGAGGTCGCTTACAAAACCGTGCGTTACTCAGCCAAGGAGATGGATGTCACCAGTCTGTACTACTACGGTGCCCGCTATTACGCGCCGTGGTTGGGACGCTGGATCAGCGCGGATCCGGCATATGATGTGGATGGATTGAATCTGTACGCCTTCGTGCAGAACGACCCGATCGGTCACGTCGATGTCAACGGCGAAGGCAAAGTGAAATGGCCCACCGTGGCAGATTTCAACGCCGGCGTAGATCGGATCATTACCTCGGAAAACACCAGCTATGCCAAAAACAGGCAAGCCATCGCGACACGTCACATGAAAGATCAGTTGAGCAAACAGGTGACACGCCACATCGAAATCCTCGGAATCACCAAGGGACGTGCGCGCGATGCCGCCAGTCAACTCGACAGAATGGGCTCAGGCAGTGATGTAGCCCTGGCAGCGACCCGTAGAGCCATGGTCCTGGTGATAGGCAAATTCATCAGTTTTGGCGTCGGCATCGGCGTCGGATTGGGCGCTCAGGCATTGGGGATTGTAGCTCCCGGCGTGGGCAACGTGGTGGGAGCAGGCTTGGGTATCGGGGCGAAAGTGGGGGTCAGCTCCTTGGTCGATTACATCGCCGAAAGAACAGGCATGAGCGCATCGGTCAACTTGAAGACCAGTAAATTGACGGTAAACAAAATCATCCGCAAAGCCGAATACAAGCAGATGGAACCGCTTGAATACCTGAAAGCCAAATATCAGAACATGGCGCCGACCAGCCAGAAATCACTGCTGAAGTTTTCCAAGGAGGCCGCCACCCAGGCTTCCGGTTATATTTTGAAGTCAACGCTGACCTCTATGCCCTCCGAAGCGGTAAGCGCCATAAGCACGGGGGGCGCGGTTTTGCTGGGATTACCGGAAATCGTGGATGAAACATTGGGAGCGATATCCGACAAGTCGGGCGACAAAATGCTCGAGTTCGAACGCCAGATACTTGGACTTGCTGGAGCGATCGAGTCCAGCAACGCCACGATCCATGAGTTTGCAAATGCACTCTCCACGAACACGATCGGAGGGGTCGACCTTGACGATCTAGATGAGCAAACGGGACAAATCACGGGGCTTCTCCACGGTCTGGCCAACGCTGTTCGAAACCACCGGAGCAGCCAGAAGGCGGTTGCGTGAACACACGGTTTTTGTGCCGCGATAGCACTGGCATTACCCGGCGGCATGCTATCGTGCCCGCCCGACCTGCCACCCGTTAACCCAGCATGCTGCCGACTTCCCGTACCCTGCGCCTGTCGATGTACACCCTGCTGATCATCGCCGGCGCCGCCCTCGCAGCGACGCTTGCGATCCGTCACGCCGAACGCCAGGCGCTGGTGGAAGACGCTGCCCGGGCCAATCAGCAACTGGCGCTGTACGCCAACTCGCTGCACACCCTGATCGACCGCTACCGCGCCCTGCCCGCCGTGCTGGCGCTGGACCCGCAATTGCGTGCGGCGCTGGCAGGTTCCGTCGATGCCGAACAGCAGGCGGCGCTGAATCTGAAGCTGGAAAAGATCAACGGTGCCGCGCAGTCCTCGACCCTGGAACTGCTCGATCACACCGGCCTTGCGGTGGCGGCCAGCAACTGGCGTCTGCCCAGCAGTTACGTCGGTCACAACTATGGCTTTCGCCCCTATTTCAGTCAGACCCGCACTCAGGGCGCCGGGCGTTTTTATGCGGTCGGCGTGACCAGCGGGATTCCCGGTTATTTCCTGTCCAGCGCGGTGCTCGGCGACAACGGCGAGTTTCTCGGGGCGATGGTAGTCAAGCTGGAGTTCCCGGAGCTTGAACGCGAATGGAGCCAGGGCAATGACACCCTGCTGGTCAGCGATGCGCGCGGGATCATTTTCATCGCCAACCAGCCCGACTGGCGCTATCGCCTGCTGCACCCGCTGAGCCCGGCCGATTACAAAGAGATCAAGGCCACCCGCCAATACGACAAACAGTCGCTGGTACCGCTGACTCATCTGTCGCTGCAGCGCTTCGACGACAACAGTGATCTGCGTCGCGTTGAAGGCCCGCAGGGCACAGCCGATTACCTGTGGGAATCGCTGCCGCTGACCGCCGAAGGCTGGACCCTGCACCTGCTGCGCCGCCCGCAATTGTCCTTCGAAGACCAGCGTAATGCCGGACTCGCCGCCGCCGGTGTCTGGCTGGCGCTGGTGTTCCTGTTGCTGTTCCTCAACCAGCGCTGGCGCCTGGCGAAGATGCGTCAGCGCAGCCGCGAAGAACTTGAGCAACTGGTCGAGGAACGCACCCGCGACCTGCGCACCGCCCAGGAGGGTCTGGTGCAGTCGGCGAAACTGGCGGCACTTGGGCAGATGTCGGCGGCGCTGGCCCACGAAATCAACCAGCCGCTGACCGCCCAGCGCATGCAGCTTGCAACTCTGAGGCTGCTGCTCGATCACGGTCGGGTCGATGACGCCTACAAGGCGCTCAAACCGGTCGATGAAATGCTCACACGCATGGCCGCCCTTACCGGCCACCTGAAAACCTTCGCCCGCAAGAGCCCCAGTGGTTTGCGCGAGCGACTGGATCTGGCGACGGTGGTCGATCAGGCCCTGCAATTGCTGGATGCAAGGATGCGCGACGAACAGGTCAGTCTCGTGCTGCATCTGACGCGTCCGGCCTGGGTGCGCGGCGATGCGATCCGCCTCGAACAGGTGCTGATCAACCTGTTGCGCAACGCCCTCGATGCGATGCAGGGCAAGCCTTGCAAGCGTCTGGAAATCCGCCTGGAAGCCGACGAGCAACTGTGGCGCCTGAGCGTCATCGACAATGGCGGCGGCATTGCCGAAGAACATCTGGGTCAGGTATTCGATCCGTTCTTCACAACCAAACCGGTGGGTGACGGCCTCGGTCTGGGGCTGGCGGTGTCGTTTGCCATCGTCCACGAATCCGGCGGACGCCTGAGCGCCGAGAATGGCGACAACGGCGCAGTGTTCAGCCTGACCTTGCCGATCGATCTGGAGGCGCACATCTGATGCTCAATGCGGTGATGGTGGTCGATGACGAAAGCAGTATCCGCAGTGCCGTCGAGCAATGGCTGAGCCTGTCCGGGTTCGAGGTGCAGCTGTTCAGCCGCGCCGAGGAATGCCTGACGGCGCTGCCCGCGCATTTTGCCGGAGTGATTGTCAGCGACGTGCGTATGCCCGGCCTCAGCGGTCTTGAACTGCTGGCCGAGGTGCAGCGCCGGGATGCCGACTTGCCGGTGATTCTGCTGACCGGCCACGGTGATGTGCCGATGGCGGTCGAAGCAATGCGCGACGGCGCCTACGACTTTCTGGAAAAACCCTTCAGCCCCGAGACCTTGCTCGGCAGCCTGCGCCGGGCGTTGGAAAAGCGCCGCCTGGTGCTGGAAAACCGCGCCCTGCACGAACAGGCCGACAACCGCGCCAGACTCGATGCAACGTTGCTCGGTGTGTCCCGTGGTTTGCAGACCTTGCGCCGGCAGGTGCTGGATCTGGCGACGCTGCCGGTCAACGTGCTGATCCGTGGCGAAACCGGCAGCGGCAAGGAACTGGTCGCCCGCTGCCTGCACGACTTCGGCCCGCGTGCCGACAAACCGTTCGTGGCACTGAACTGCGCGGCGATCCCCGAGCAGTTGTTCGAAGCCGAGTTGTTCGGGCATGAAAGCGGCGCCTTCACCGGGGCCTCCGGCAAGCGCATCGGAAAACTCGAATACGCCGATGGCGGCACGTTGTTTCTCGATGAAATCGAAAGCATGCCGCTGGCCCAGCAGGTGAAACTGCTGCGGGTGTTGCAGGAGCAGAAGCTCGAGCGGCTGGGGTCGAACCAGAGCATTCGGGTGGACTTGCGGATCGTCGCGGCGACCAAACCCGACTTGCTGGATGAAGCGCGGGCCGGACGTTTTCGCGAGGACCTGGCCTATCGCCTGAACGTGGCGGAGTTGCGTCTGCCACCGCTGCGGGATCGTCGGGAAGACATTCCGTTGTTGTTCGAATCCTTCGCCCAGAGTGCCGCCCAGCGATTGGGCCGGACTTTTCCGCCGCTCAGTGGTGCGCAATTGAGCCACCTGCTGAGTCATGACTGGCCGGGTAATGTTCGCGAGTTGGCGAACGTCGCCGAACGGCAGGTGCTGGGGCTGGACGAACCGGTGCAGGGCATCGATCCGGGCCAGTCACTGGCGGCGCAGCAAGAGGCGTTTGAGGCTCAGTGTCTACGGGCTGCTTTGACACGGCACAAGGGGGATGTGAAAGCGGTTCTGGAGGAGCTGCAACTGCCGAGGCGCACGTTTAATGAAAAGATGCAGCGGCATGGGTTGAGTCGGGAGATGTTTTTGGCTGATTGAGTTCGGCTGGAGATTTTTGGTGTGGCTGAAATCCATCCCCCTCACCCCAGCCCTCTCCCCCAAGGGGGCGAGGGGGAAAGGGAGCCGTTTTGCGCTGGTTTTCAAACCTGAGTTCGACTCGGCAATTCAGGTCGATGTACCCCGAATAATCGACTCCGTCAGTCCCCTCTCCCTCCGGGAGAGGGTTAGGGTGAGGGGGCTTTTGATCTCCCCCACGATAAGCGGAAATCCGCTCATTCATCCCGGCTCATCGGCAAAATCCCGCTCACCAACTCCCCCTACCCCCTCTAAACCGGCCCTCCCCCCGTTGGCACAGCTCCTGCTATAGCCCTCGCAGGCTGCGTTTCAACGCGCTCCACAAAAACAATTAAACGAAGGATCCTTCAATGGATAACTCCAACGCCCTGCCTCTTGGGTCGGCTGCCGTGCCGGCTAAAGAACGAACCACCGCCAGTCGCATCAAGTCGATCTTCAGCGGTTCCGTCGGCAACATGGTCGAGTGGTACGACTGGTACGTCTATGCCGCCTTCTCGCTGTACTTCGCCAAGACCTTCTTTCCCGCCGGCTCCACCACCGCCCAATTGATGAACACCGCCGCGATCTTCGCCGTGGGCTTTCTGATGCGCCCGATCGGTGGCTGGCTGATGGGGCTGTACGCCGACAAGGTCGGCCGTAAAAAGGCGCTGATGGCCTCGGTGTACCTGATGTGCTTCGGCTCCCTGCTGATCGCCCTCAGCCCGAACTACGAAACCATCGGCATCGGCGCGCCGATCCTGCTGGTCTTCGCCCGTCTGCTGCAAGGCCTGTCGGTCGGTGGCGAATACGGCACCTCGGCCACTTACCTGTCGGAGATGGCGACCAAGGAACGTCGCGGCTTCTTCTCCAGCTTCCAGTACGTGACCCTGATCTCGGGCCAGCTCATCGCGCTGGGCGTGTTGATCGTGCTGCAGAACATGCTCACCACTGAACAGCTGTACGCCTGGGGCTGGCGCATCCCGTTCGCCATCGGCGCGCTGTGCGCAATCGTTGCGCTGTACCTGCGTCGCGGCATGGAAGAAACCGAGTCGTTCACCAAGAAAGAGAAGTCCAAGGAAAGCGCCATGCGCACCTTGCTGCGCCATCCGAAGGAGCTGCTCACCGTGGTCGGCCTGACCATGGGCGGTACGCTGGCGTTCTACACCTACACCACCTACATGCAGAAATACCTGGTGAACACCGTCGGCATGAGCATCTCCGACTCCACCACCATTTCCGCCGCCACGCTGTTCCTGTTCATGTGCCTGCAACCGATCATCGGTGGCCTGTCCGACAAGATCGGTCGTCGCCCGATCCTGATCGCCTTCGGCGTACTTGGTACGATCTTCACTGTGCCGATCCTGATGACCCTGCACACCATCCAGACCTGGTGGGGCGCATTCTTCCTGATCATGGCGGCGCTGATCATCGTCAGCGGCTACACCTCGATCAACGCCGTGGTGAAGGCCGAGCTGTTCCCGACCGAAATCCGCGCACTGGGCGTCGGCCTGCCGTATGCACTGACCGTATCGATCTTCGGCGGCACCGCCGAATACATCGCGCTGTGGTTCAAGAGCATCGGCATGGAAACCGGCTACTACTGGTACGTGACCGCGTGCATCGCGGTGTCCCTGCTGGTGTACATCACCATGAAAGACACCCAGAAACATTCGCGCATCGTCACTGACTGATCGCAAAAAAAACGCGCGAAGGTGCAAGACCTTCGCGCGTTTCTTACCTGTCCGATTTCCCGATCAGGACAATTCGGCAACCCCCTGTTTGCTACCATAGCGCTTCTGCGCATAAGACGCGCCCACGATCATCACCAGCAGAATCCCCGCCAGCACCGCCGAAGAACCGATGGTGCCGAAGTCCAGACCGCCCTTCTCATGGGACTTGGTCATCAAGTCGCCCAGGGTCGCGCCAAACGGCCGGGTCAGCACGAACGCCACCCAGAACAGCGCAACCGACGAAATCTTCGTGAAGTACTTGAGCAATACGACCACAGCAATCGCCGAGCCGATCAGCAGCGCGCCACCGGCAAAGCCCAGGCCCGAGTCGTCCGCCAGGTAATCGCCAAGCGCGGTGCCCAAGGTGTTGGAGAACAGAATCGCCATCCAGTAGAACATCTCGCCGCGAAAGCTCTGCACTTTGGTGACGTTGAGCGAATCGCCGCTCAGGCGCCACGCCGCGAAGATCGCCAGCAGGATCGCGATCAGGATCATGGAACCTGTGGCGTAACCCAGCTCCAGCGTGCGGTCCATGAAGTCGGACATGGTGGTGCCGGCGGTGCTGGTCGACAGGATCACGATCCAGTACAGCAGCGGCTTGTAAGTCTTGGACATCAGTTGCGTGATCAGCGTCAGGACGAACACGCTGATCAGGATCAGCGAGCTCATGGCGTAGCCGACGTTAAGGGTCATCGACAGCAAATCCCCCGCGGTTTCCCCCAGGGTCGTCGCGCAGATTTTCATGACCCAGAAGGCCAGGGTGATTTGGGGCAGTTTGTTCATTGCAGGTAAAGCTCCAGTGTGTGACGGCCGGTTCTTGGTTTTCTGGCCGCCGGCAGACTGGCGTTACGAGGGTGAAAAACCGGTCGGGAATGTATGAAAAATCTGTCACACACCCCAAAAGCGGCGATTAATCACCGGTTAATGCCTCTGCCGCATCCTGCACCTACCTGATCGATGACCTGCGCGACGCTCGCTCCGACGACGAAAGCGATTTGAATGCGCCGCCCTTAATATCGAGTTAATCGATTGTTTTTAGCATTATTTTGCGCTTTTTAATCAATTTAGTTGGCGTAGCATGAACCCCATGCGAAACACATCGCCAACCAATTTCGAATCTGGAGAACGACCATGAAAACCAAACTGATCCTCGCCCTGACCCTGTCCGTACTGGCCGCCAACACCTTCGCCGCCGATGGCTCGGACAAGACCAAATCCGCCGACTTCATTTCCGGCGCCAGCGCCGCCATCGAAACCAGCCACTCGGGCGCCTACGCTGCCGATGGTTTCGATAAAACCAACGTCGGCAAAGCCGTTGCTGCCGATGGCTTCGACAAGACTGGCACCGCTGCAGCCATCGCGGCCGACGGCTTCGACAAAACCGGCACCGCCGCAGCCATCGCTGCCGACGGTTTCGATAAAACCGGCACTGCTGCAGCCATCAGCTGATCGGCAGAATGCAGACACCCAAGCCCGGCCATTGCCGGGCTTGTTCATTTCCAAAGGTCGGGATTTGATCTTCGCGGACCGGACTTGCACTATTGGCCGCTTATAAAAGCCTTCAGGAACACCCCGCCATGCCCGATGACATCCATTTCTACGAACCGGCCAACGGCCACGGTCTGCCCCACGATCCGTTCAACGCGATCGTGGGTCCGCGCCCCATCGGCTGGATTTCTTCGCAGGATGCCGAAGGCAAGCTGAATCTGGCGCCTTACAGCTTTTTCAACGCGTTCAACTACATTCCGCCGATCATCGGGTTCTCCAGCGTCGGGCGCAAAGACAGCCTGAACAACATAGAGCAGACCGGTGAATTCGTCTGGAACCTCGCGACCCGCCCATTGGCCGAGCAGATGAACCAGAGCTGCGCAGCGGTCGCGCCCGAGGTCAACGAGTTCGAACTGGCGGGGCTGACGCCGGTGGCGTCGAAGGTGATTGCCGTGCCGCGCGTAGCCGAAAGCCCGGTGTCCTTTGAATGCAAGGTCACGCAGATCATTCAGTTGCAGCGCGCTGACGGCGAGACGGTGCCGAGCTGGCTGGTGCTCGGTGAAGTGGTCGCCGTGCACATTGCCAAATGGCTGTTGAAGGACGGGATCTACGACACCGCCGCTGCAGAACCGATTCTGCGAGGCGGCGGGCCGGCGGACTACTTCCAGCTGGGGCCGGAGGCATTGTTCAAGATGTGGCGCCCGGGCGCCGTCAAATAAACGCGGTTACCAGATCAGCTCGGCGTCATCAGTGACGCCCTTGAGCTTGTCCAGCTCGTTGATGGCCGCTTCATCAGCGGCAATGGCACCAGGGAAGACCTGGTCATTCAACAGTTTGTGAAAGCGTGGCGCACCGCCGTCGACCAGGGCCTTGACCGCGATTGCCGCGTGATAACCCTTGTTGCTGCCCAACTCGACGGGGACTACAGCGGAAACCGCTTCGAAGTGTTCGAACTCTTTACGTGCCATATCGCAGGTCCTGGCTCAGTCAGATAGGCCGGCCATTAAACCCTCAACCGGCGAGTTTGTGTATCGGCGCGCAACTTTGACCCAATGCCTGCGCCGCCGACACATCTTTAAACGTGTGGAAATCCAGGCTGTTGACCACCAGGTCCTGCACCAGCTCGGCAAAGACTTCCATCGACGGGCTGCTGAAATAGGCGGTCATCGATTGCTGGTTGGTCCAGAAGCCGGAGACCAGCCACAACTCCGGATCACACTGCGAATGCTGCAAGGAAAAGCTCAGGCAACCGGCGGCGGCACGGGACGGTTCGATCAGCGCGCTCAGGCGCATGCCGAGTTCCGCCGAGCGCCCGGCGCGCGCTCGAACAAAGGCCATATGACTGACGGGAATCTGCTTGGACATGTTCAACCCTCCCAGGGAGTCGCGTGGCAGCCGGGGACGGGCTGCGACAGGATCCAAGGTTAAGGGCCGGGCAGCGTTCGCCGTTAGTCGATTCCTGCTGTCGCGTTGCACAATCCTGCGAGACTGTCTTTCAGACCTGTGACAAGCCGTGATTTCCTGTCACCGTCCTGTCACACCGATTTCGGGCAACTCTGACGACCTGCGTCCTGCTATGGCTGGACGGGCCAACAACCCAATGCAGGATCAGGCAAGCATTTCGCAGGATGTGTCTACCGCTTGCGCTTGCACAAACTTATGCTCTGCTCCCATTCCATCCCTTGCCGAGGAGGCTGTGCATGACGTCTTTCGATCGTTTTCAGGCGCCGCCCGATGCCGACATGGAAAAGCAGCGCGCGGAACTGGCAGCCATCATCCGCCGCAACACGTCCGAAGATGGCAGTTATGCCACCGCCGTCGGCTCGCTGTTCATGTCGCGTCATACCCAATCCCATGACTTCGCCCCGGTGCTTGCGCAACCGGCGCTGTGCATCATGGCCCAGGGGCGAAAAGAGGTGCGGCTGGCGGACGAGTACTTCAATTACGACCCGCTGAATTACCTGGTGGTCTCGGTTTCGATGCCGTTGAGCGGGCGCGTCGTGAATGTCTCGCCTGAGGCGCCGATCCTCGCCGTGCGCCTGGACATCGATCCGGCGGAAATCACCGCGCTGATCGCCGATGCCGGCCCGATGGGCGTACCGACCCGGCCGACCGGGCGCGGTCTGTATGTAGAGAAAATCGACAGTGCGATGCTCGATGCAGTGCTGCGTCTGGCCCGCCTGCTGGACACGCCGAAAGACATCGCCATGCTCGCGCCGCTGATCCGTCGGGAAATTCTCTATCGCCTGCTGCGCAGCCCGCAGGGCCATCGGCTGTATGAAATCGCCATCGCCAACAGCCAGAGCCACCGCATCAGCCAAGCGATCAAATGGCTCAACGGCAACTTCGAACAGCCGCTGCGCATTGATGACCTGGCGAAGGAAGTGAACCTTAGCGTCTCGACCCTGCATCACCGTTTCAAGGCGATGACGGCGATGAGTCCGTTGCAGTATCAGAAGCAGCTGCGCCTGCAAGAAGCGCGGCGATTGATGCTGGCTGAAGGGCTGGAGGCTTCGGCAGCGGGGTATCGGGTGGGGTATGAAAGTCCGTCGCAGTTCAGTCGTGAGTACAGTCGGTTGTTTGGGGCGCCGCCGTTGAGGGATTTGGCGCGCCTACGATTGAGCGTCTAAAAGCTACCCCCTCACCCCAGCCCTCTCCCCCAAGGGGGCGAGGGGGAAAGGGAGCCGATCGCTGTTGTTCTCAAACTCGAGTTCACCTTGATTTTTCAGGTCGATGTACCTCGAACAAACACCTCGGTCGGCCCCCTCTCCCTCCGGGAGAGGGCTGGGGTGAGGGAGCGATTTCGAGCAGCAGAGTAATTAAGCGCCCAACACCCGACAAGCCTCACTCGGCAACGTCACCGAAACAGGATGCCCAATCCCCAACCCTATCCCCTGACACGGCGTACTCAGCGCCGTAAACGTCACCCCGGAACATTCCACCGTAGTCTCGATCGTCGCGCCGATATCCCGCACGAAAGTCACCTTGCCCAGCAAGCGATTGCCCGCCGTAGCCTGGGGCGCCGACAATTGCAGGTCTTCGGGGCGGATCAGCATCTTGACCTTCTGCCCGACCACGATGCTGCTGCAGATCGGCACTTGCAGGGCATCGCCGCCCGGCAGCACGACCTTGCCATCGCCCAGCGCCGTAGCCGGGAAAATATTGCCGGAGCCAATGAAGTCCGCCACGAACTCGTTGGCCGGATGCCGGTAGATTTCAATCGGCGTACCCACCTGCTGCACTCGATGTTCACCAAGGACCACCACGATATCGGCCATGGTCATGGCCTCGCGCTGGTCGTGGGTGACCATGATGGTGGTGATGTTCAGGCGTTGTTGCAGTTGGCGGATTTCCACCTGCATCGACTCACGCAGCTTGGCATCCAGCGCCGACAGCGGTTCGTCGAGCAGAAGGATTTTCGGGTGCGAGGCAATCGCCCGGGCAATCGCCACCCGTTGACGCTGACCGCCAGAGAGTTTCGCCACCGGACGATCAATCATCGCTTGCAGCTGGATCAGCTCCAGCAACTCCACCACCCGCGCCTGTTGATCCGCCTTGCTCACACCCCGCAGTTTCAGCGGATAGGCGATGTTCTCACCCACGGTCATGTGCGGGAACAGCGCCAGCGACTGGAACACCATGCCGAAGTTGCGCAGGTGCGCCGGGGTGTGGCCGATGTCCTCGCCGTCCAGGCGGATCTCGCCGCCGGTAAGGGTTTCCAGCCCGGCGATCATTCGCAGCAACGTGGTCTTGCCGCAGCCCGACGGACCGAGGAAGCACACCAGTTTGCCCTCGGGCAAATGCAGGTTGACGTCTTTTACCGCGCAGGCCGAGCCGTAGTGTTTCTCGACGTTTTCCAGAATCAGACCAGACATAAATCACCTCAAGAAATCAGAACGAAACGCCGCCCTCGCCCACCAGCTTCTCCAGCGCCCAGATCAGGACGAAGTCGATCAGCACGATCAGCACGGCAAACGAGAACACGGTAGGGTCGAGCGATGACACGGTGCGGCTGTACATCCAGATCGGCACGGTCATGACGTCGATGGTGTAGAGGAAATAGGTCACGGTGAATTCGTTGAACGAGACGATGAACGCCAGCAGCATCCCCGCCAGAATCCCCGATTTCATCAGCGGCACCACCACATCGACGATGGCGCGCAACGGCGAAGCGCCGAGCATCTGCGCGGCCTCTTCGACTTCGCTGCCGATGGAAAGCATGGCCGCCGTGCAGTTCTTCACCACGAATGGCAGCGCCAGAATCACGTGGGCAATCACCAGCCGCGAAGTGGTCATATGGAACGGCAGGCTGTCGAACACCAGCAGCAAGGCCAGCCCCAGCACCACCATCGGAAACACCAGCGGCAGCGACATCAGTTGCAGCGCCACGCCCTTGCCACGGAACTCGCAACGGGTCAGCGCGTAAGCCGCCGGCACCGCGATCAGCGTGGCGAAAATCATCGTCAGGCACGCCACCAGCAAACTGGTGCCCATCGCCTGGCCGAGGCTCAGCACATCGCTGGCGTCCGGCGACACAAAGGTGTGCCACGCCGCCTTGTACCATTGCAGGCTGTAGCTGCTCGGCGGGAAGTCGAGGTTCGACGCACCGCTGAACGACATCACGATCATGGTCAGGATCGGCAACACGGCCAGGAACAAAATGATCCCGGAAAGAATGCCGGCGAACTTGCCGGTGTCGCCCGGCAACAGCGACTGACGCTTCTTGATCAGGGCACTCATTGCGAAGCCTCCAGCAGACGGCGACGGCGGCCGGTGATGTATTCGGACAAGGTCATGATCGCCAGGGTGGTGACGATCAGCACCACGCCAGCAGCGGACGCAGCGGGCCAGTTCATCAGCGGGGCGATCTGGTCATGCACCATCACCGCGAGCATCGGCACGCGACGGCCACCGAGCAACAGCGGCACCACGAAGCTGCTGGCGTTGTAAGCGAACACCAGAGTCGCGCCGGTGATGATCCCCGGCAGACTCATCGGCAACACCACCTGACGGAACACTTGAAAGCGACTGGCGCCAAGCGTCGCAGCGGCCTCTTCATAGCTGCGGGCAACACCGCGCATGGCGCTGGCAATCGGCAGCACGGCCAATGGAAACGCGGTCTGCACCAGGCCCATCAACACACCGTTCTGGTTGTACAGCAACATGATCGGGCGCTTGATCAGACCGAGGCCCATCAGCGTCTGGTTGAGCATGCCGCCGGGGCCGAGGATCACCAGCCAGCCATAGCTTTGCAGCAGCAGGTTGACCAGCAACGGCAACAGCACCGCCGCCAGAAAAATCCGCCGCACGAATGGCGACGTCAGGCGCGACATGGTGTACGCCACCGGAATGGCCAACACCACGGCAATAACCGCGCTGATCAGCGCCAGACGCAAGGTCAGCAGTAACGACTTGAGGTAGTAGGGTTCGAGCAACTGGGCGTAACTGGCCAGGCTGAAACCGGACCATTCCGCGCCCTTGGTGCCGACGCTCATGCGCAGCACCAACAGGCTGGCGGCAATCAGCACGCCGAGAAACAGCATCGACGGCGTGAGGAAAAACCACGCACGCGCAGTCGGCGAAACACCGCGCGCCGGGCGCACGTCGCCCGCGCCGACCGGTTGGGTCAGGGATTGATGTTCCATAGCAATGATCTCGTCAATGGAAAGCAGCAGACAAACACAGATCTCCAAACCACCGCGAACCCTGTGGGAGCGGGCTTGCCCGCGAAAGCGGTGTATCAGTCACATTGATGTTGGATGTGCCGACGCATTCGCGAGCAAGCCCGCTCCCACATTGGATTTGTGGTGTTTCGGATCAGGAAGAAAAGATTTCCGTGTAGCGACGAATCCACTGGTCATGCACGGTCGCCAGGAAGGCGTTGTCGTGCATGATCGCCTTCTCCGCGATCTGCTCCGGCGTGAGGATGAACGGGCTCTTGCGCGCTTCGGCGGAGATGATCGCCTTGGCGTTGACCGGGCCGTTGAAGATGTCTTCGGCCATCTTGCCCTGCACCAGCGGGTCGAGGGAGTGGTCGATGAAGGCGTAGGCCAGATCGGTATCGCCCGGACGATTCTTCGGCATTACCGAGAGCATCAGGTCGGTGTAGAAACCTTCCTTCATGCCGAACGTGGCACCGAGGCCGTAGTTCGGATCGCGGATCTGCTTGGGGAAAAACGCCGGGGCGTAGAGGCCGCCCATGTCCAGCGAGCCGGTGCGAAACAGCTCGGCGATCTGGTTGGGGTTTTCGCCCAGGGTCACCACCCGTTCCTTGAGCTCGGCGAGTTTCTTGAAGCCCGGTTCGATGTTGTGTTCGTCACCACCGGCCAGTTTGGCGGCGATGATGATCAGGTCCATGGCCTCGGTCCAGTTCGGCGGCGGCAGGAAAATATTCGGCGCCAGATCGGCGTCCCACAGTGCGGCGTAACTGTCAGGCGCTTCTTTCTGGGTACGGGTGCTGTAGACCAGACTGTTGCACCACAGCAGGTAACCAATGCCGTGACCGTTGGCCCCCGTGCGGTATTTCTCCGGAACATCGATCAGGTTGGGAATACGGTTGAGGTCGGGTTTTTCCAGCAGTCCGGCAGCGGCCAGACCTTCGGCGCCGACCCCGGCCAAGGTAATGATGTCGTACTGCGGACGGTCACCGCCGGCCTTGAGTTTTGCGACCATTTCCGAGGTGCTGCCGGTGCGGTCGGCAATCACTTTGGCACCGGTCTTGGCTTCAAACGTTGCAGCGATGTTGCGCAGTGCGGCCAGGCCTGTGTCATCGGACCAGGTCAGCAGGCGCAGGGTCTTGCCGGCAAAACGGGTGTCGCTGGCGCTGGCCCGGATGAAGGGCATGCTCATGGCCGCCGCAGCCACCGAAGCCACGCCGACGGTTTTGATGAATTGACGCCTGTTCAGATCGTGCTCGCCCATGTAGGACTCCCATTATTCTTGTAAGTATGAGATTGACCGCAACCCTTGCCTCTGCTCGACCGGATCCGCTCAACCCCCCGTTTTCAAAGGGCTTGAGCGTGGTCAGCGGGTTCATCCTGAGGTCGTGCAAAACACCTGACTATCGATAAAAACTCATTGGAGCCATGACGCCGGCGCATGCCTCGTTGCGAGGCATGCGCTGACCTTTTTCGGGCATTCAGAGCGCGCGGATCACGTGCTTGATTTCCTGAAATGCCGTCAGGCCCCACGGCCCCAGCTCGCGACCGATGCTGCTCTGTTTGTAGCCGCCCCATGCGGTCTGCGGGAAGATCACCTGCGGCGCGTTGAGCCACACCAACCCCGCCTGCAAGGCGTTGGCGACCCGATCAGCAGTCTCTGCGTTACGCGTCACAACACTCGCCACCAGACCGAACTGACTGTCGTTGGCCAGGGCAATCGCCTCTTGTTCCGAAGCGAAACTGCGCACGCAGATCACCGGGCCGAAGATCTCTTCACACCACAGCGCACTGTCGAGGGGCACTTCGGTGAAGATCGTCGGCTGCAAGAAATATCCGCGCGGCAGATCGGCCGGACGATTGCCGCCACAAATCAGCTTTGCCCCGGCACTGAGGCCACGGTCGATGTGACCGAGCACGCGTTGGTACTGCGCCTGATTGACCAGTGCGCCCATCTCGACGTCCGGATCGAACGGATCGGCCACCCGGATTTTTTCCGCCCGGGCCTTCAGACGAATCAGGAATTCATCAGCGATTTCATCGGCAACCAGCACCCGGCTGGTGGCCGAGCACATCTGCCCGGCGTTGAAGAAACCGCCGCCGCAAGCCAGCTCCACCGCCAGATCAAGGTCGGCATCTTCCAGAACCAGCAGCGAGGATTTGCCGCCCAGTTCCAGGCTCACGCCCTTCACGGTTTCGGCGGCGCGCTGCATCACTTGCACGCCCACGGCATTGCTGCCAGTGAAGGAAACCTTGGCGATGCGCGGGTCCGCCGACAGCGGCGCACCAACCGCCAGACCGGTGCCGCACACCAGGTTGAACACGCCTTTGGGCAGACCGGATTCGGCGATGATGGCCGCCAGCTCCAGCTCCGGCAGCGGCGTGACTTCCGACGGTTTGAGCACCACGCAGCAACCGGCGGCCAGGGCCGGCGCGAGTTTCCACGCGGTGGTGACCATCGGGAAATTCCACGGCACGATCAGCCCGACCACACCGCACGGCTCGCGGCGCAGACGTGCGCTGAAGTCGTCGCTGGGCAGCGGCACATTGCTGTCCTGTTTCGCATCGAGGCCTTCGGCGAGTTCGGCGTAGTACTCGAAGGTGGCGATTACGTCGTCGACATCGATGCCCGCTTCAAACTGCGGTTTGCCGTTGTTGCTCGACTGCAATTTCATCAAGTGATCACGGCCGTTGCGCACGCCATTGGCAATATTGCGCAGAATCGCGCCGCGCTCGGCGCCGGTGGTTTTCGACCAATCCTTGAAGGCTTCGGTCGCCGCCGCTACAGCCTGGTTGACGGCGCTTTCGTCACCGCCATTGACCGTGGTCAGCAGCGCTTCGGTGGCCGGGTTGATGACGCGCAGGTGTTCGCGGCCGGCGGCCCACTGGCCATCGATGTACAGGCCGTCGAGTGTGGTCGGGAAATTCATCATTGGGCCACCGCCTTCATCCATTGGGTCTGGTCGATTTCGATCAGGGTCGGGCCCTGACGATCCGTGGCGGCGCGCAGTGCGCCACGCAGGTGTTCGGCGGAGCTGATCGCTTCCGCCGCGCAGCCCAGTGCCTTGGCCACACCGATGAAGTCCGGGGTGTAGATGTCCACGCCCACCGGCTCGATGGCGCGGTTGACCATGTATTTCTTGATCTCTTCGTAGCCCTGGTTATTCCACAACAGGATGATCACTGGCGTACGTGCTTCCACGGCGCTGGCCAGCTCCGGCAGGGTGAATTGCAGACCGCCGTCGCCGATCAGGCACACCACCGGCGGACGTGCGCCGTGTTCCAGAGGGCCGCCGAGCCAGGCGCCAATCGCTGCCGGCAAGGCGTAACCGAGGGTGCCGTAACCGGTGGACGAGTTGAACCAGCGGCGCGGGCGCTCCGGGTTGAACGTCAGGTTGCCGGTGTACACCGGTTGCGTGGAGTCGCCGACGAACACCGCGTTCGGCAACTCGTGCAGCACGGTTTCGAGGAAACGGGTCTGGGCCAGCGTCGGTGCATCCCAGGTCGCGGCCAGGTCTTCACGCAGACGCGCGGCCCGCACTTGGCCCCAATCGTTGCGGCGCTCGGCCAGCGGTTTGTGCGACAGCGCGCTCAGCAATGCTTGCGCCGCGTTGCGCGAGTCCGCCACCAGCGCTACATGAGGCGGGTAGTTGCGCACGGTCTGGTCGGGATCGATATCGACGCGCAACAGTTTGCCGGGGATTTCGAAACCGCCAGCGAAGGTCACATCGTAGTCGGTTTCCGCCAGTTCGGTGCCGATTGCCAGAATCACGTCGGCATCGGCTACCAGGGCGCGGGTTGCTACCAGACTCTGGGTCGAGCCGATCAACAGCGGATGACTCGACGGCAGCATGCCTTTGGCGTTGATGGTCAGGGCCACCGGAGCGTCGAGTAGCTCGGCCAGTTCAGTGAGTTCGGCCGCTGCGTCGATGGCGCCGCCGCCGGCGAGGATCAGCGGACGCTGGGCGCCGGCCAGCAGTTCAGTCATGCGGCTCACGGCGGCCGGCGCAGCACCGGCGCGGTCGATGTTGACCGGCACGCTGCTCAGCAATTCGTCGGCTTCTTCGACCAGCACGTCCAGCGGGATTTCGATGTGCACCGGACGCGGACGCCCGGCCTGGAACAGCGCAAACGCACGGGCCAGCACGCCCGGCAATTCGGACGCCGACATCAGCGTGTGGGAGAACGCCGCCACGCCGCCGACCAGTGCGCTCTGGTTCGGCAATTCATGCAGCTTGCCGCGACCGCCGCCCAGCTGACTGCGCGACTGCACGCTGGAAATCACCAGCATCGGGATCGAATCGGCGTAAGCCTGGCCCATCGCGGTGGTGATGTTGGTCATGCCAGGGCCGGTGATGATGAAGCACACACCCGGTTTGCCACTGGTGCGGGCGTAGCCGTCGGCCATGAAGCCGGCGCCCTGTTCATGGCGCGGGGTGACGTGGTTGATGCTCGAACGGGCCAGCCCGCGATACAGCTCCACGGTATGCACCCCGGGAATGCCGAACACCTGCTCGACCCCATAACCTTCGAGTAACTTGACCAGTACTTCGCCACATGTCGCCATGTCTTTGCCCTTCTTGTTCGTTGAGGCACCGGGCTTTAAAGGAACCGGTGATTGGCCTCATTGAAACGGGCGACCCGTAGCCGCAACAATCGATAAAAGCTCATACTAGCCATGTCCTCACGTCATACCTTGGATCCACATGAAACGACTGCCTCCCCTGCCCGCCCTGCACACGTTTCTGATCACCGCGCAGTGCTGCAACTTCACCCGGGCCGCCGAGCAGTTGCACATCACCCAAGGTGCGGTAAGCCGGCAGATCGCCGGGCTGGAGGAACATCTGGGTTATGAGTTGTTCATTCGCCTGGCCCGGGGCCTGGAGTTGACGGCCGAAGGTCGCGAATGGCTGCCACGGGTGCAGCAGGTGTTCAGCCTGATCGGCGACTCGGTGGAGCAGATCGGCGCCAAACGCGAGACCCTGCAACTCAAGGCGCCGAGCTGCGTGATGCGCTGGCTGTTGCCGCGCCTGCTGCAATGGCAGCGCGAGCGCCCGGACGTGCCGGTGAAACTCACGGCGTCGTTGCAACACGGAGTGGACTTTCATCGCGAGCAGTTCGATGCGGCGGTGATCTACGGCACAGCGCCCCACGACTCACCTGCAACCCTGCATCTGTTCGATGAACAACTGACGCCGGTCTGCTCGCCGACGCTGCTCAACGGTGGGCCGGCCCTGCACACACCGGCCGACTTGCAACAACACTTGCTGCTGCACCCGACTCACACCGATGACGACTGGACACTCTGGCTTGAAGCCGCCGAGCTGCACTTGAGCAACATCGCCAGCGGTCAGCACTTCGAAACTCTGGATCAGGCGATGTCGATGGCGTCCCACGGGACGGGGGTGGCGATCGGCGACTGGTCACTGATCGGCGACGACTTGAACGCCGGGCGACTGGTGATGCCGTTCGATCTGAAGGTGAAGACGGGACTGGGTTATTACATCGTGGCGCCGGCGTCGGAGCCGTCGGCGAAGTTGCAGGAGTTGATGGGGTGGTTGGTGGAGCAGGCTCATACGCGGTGACGTCTTACCCTCACCCCAGCCCTCTCCCAGAGGGAGAGGGAGCCGACCGTGAGATGCTTGAGAAATACGCCGACCTGAACGTGCTGTACCGAATCCATAATCGACTCGAACTTTCAGGTCGATGAATCAAGTCAGACAACTCGGTCGGCTCCCTCTCCCTCCGGGAGAGGGCTGGGGTGAGGGGCTTTTTAGTTCTTAATAACCGACAGTAAACCGCTGACGCGAATGCTTCGGCGTTTCCACTTCGTCGATCAGCGCAATCGCATAGTCGGCAAACGTAATCGAACTCTGGCCTTCAGCACTCACCAGCAAGTCATCCTTGCCGACGCGGAACTTGCCGGTGCGCTCACCTTCGAAGAACAGCGCCGACGGCGACAGGAACGTCCAGTCCAGTTCCTTCTCCTGACGCAAGGCCTCGAGAAACGCCGCACCGGCGCTGGCCTCAGCCTTGTACTCGGCCGGAAAACCGGCGCTGTCGATCACACGGGTGCCGTCCGGCAGCAACAACGAACCGGCACCGCCGACCACCAGCAGACGCTTCACCCCGGCCTGTTTCACCGGACCGATCAGCGCACTGGCCGGCACCGTGGCGAAATGCGCGGCACTGATGACTACATCGTTGCCGGCGACGGCGTCCTGCAACGCGGCGGCGTCCAGCACGTCGACATTCTTGCTGACCACACCGGCGCGGACGCCGATCTTCGAGGTATCCCGAGCGATGGCGGTGACGCTGTGGCCGCGACGCAGGGCTTCTTCCAGCAGTTGGCTGCCGGCACGGCCGGTGGCACCAATGATTGCGATCTTGCTCATGACATTCTCCAGTTGGCTTGAGAGTGCTCGTTTTCAGATTCGGGTTACCACTTCATCTCGCCCTTGGCGACTTTGGCGCTCAGCTCCAGCGAGCTTTCTTCGCCCAGTTTCGGGTAGCGCTTTTTCATCGCGGCGATCAGCGCGGCAGAGTCCTTGGCCTTGGCGGTTTCTTCGTCGAACGCCTTGATGTAGTCGGCGGTGAATTTCACGGCGGCCAGTGAACGGGCGCTGTCACCCAGGTAGTGACCCGGCACCACGGTTTTCGGCTTCAGGGTTTCGATCGAGTGCAGGGTGTCCAGCCAGTCGGCGTGGGATTGTGCAGTCTGGGTATCGGCCATCCAGACGTGGATGTTCTCGGCGACGACGACACCACCCACCACGGCTTTCAGCGAAGGAATCCATACGAAGCTGCGATCCGGTTGCTTGCCTTCCAGACCGACTACCTGCAATTTCTGCCCTTCGAGCATCAGGCTGTCGCCCTTGAGCACGCCCGGCACGATGGTTTTGGCCGGCACATCGGCGCCCATTTTCGGGCCCCAGAAAGCCAGTTTGCCGTCGACGGTTTGCTTGATGTGATCAACGGTCGGCTGCGAGGCCAGCACCTTGGCATTCGGGAAGGCCTTGGTCAGGGTGTCGAGACCGAAGTAGTAATCCGGGTCACCGTGGCTGATGTAGATGGTGGTCAGTTGCTTGCCGCTGGCGCGGATCTTTTCCACCACCTGCTCGGCCTGGGATTTGCCGAACTGGGCGTCCACCAGGATTGCGTCCTTCTCACCGCTGACCAGCACCGAGGTCACCGGGAAGATCGCGTTGGTGCCCGGGTTGTAGACGTCGAGGCTCAGGTTAGCGGCCGCCGCGTGAGCAGCAAAACCGAGGGTGGCGGTGGCCAGTAAAACGCGCTTGAGAGTGGTGAAGCCGATCATGGGTTGCTCCGCTGTTCGTATGCCGTGCTTGGCGATGGGACAGAGCTTAGTTGCCAGACTCATTACAAAAAATGCGATGCTTAAACATAGTTTGTTTCTGAAAGCGGGCAAATCATGGATCGTCTCCAAGCAATGCGAGTGTTTGTCACGGTAGTGGATCTGGGCAGCCAGTCGGCCGCGGCCGATCACCTGGACCTGTCGCGGCCAGTGGTGTCGCGGTATCTGGCGGAACTGGAAGACTGGGTCGGCGCGCGCCTGATGCATCGCACCACGCGCAAACTGAGCCTGACCGCTGCCGGCAACGAGATCCTGCCGCGCTGCCGGCAGATGCTCGAACTGTCCAGCGACATGCAGGCCGCCGTCAGCGAACCCGACGATGCGCCACGGGGTTTGTTGCGGATCAGCGTCAGCACCTCGTTCGGCCAGGCGCAACTGGCCGATGCCATGGCCGCGTTCGTCAAGCGCTACCCGGGCGTCAACATCGACCTGCAAATGCTCGATCGCACGGTGAACCTGGTGGACGAGCGCATCGACCTGGCGATCCGCACCAGCAACGACCTCGACCCCAACCTCATCGCCCGGCGCCTGACGGTGTGCCGCTCGGTGGTCTGCGCCGCGCCTGCCTATCTGCAGGAACATCCACAACCGCAGCGCGTAGAAGATCTGAGCCGACACAACTGCCTGACCCACTCCTATTTCGGCAAGAGCCTGTGGCATTTCGAGGAGGATGGCGAACCGGTCTCGGTGCCGGTGCAGGGCAACATCAGCGCCAACGAGGCCAGTACCCTGCTGCGCGCGACCCTGGCCGGCGCCGGGGTGGCGATGCTGCCGACCTATCAGGCCGGCGTGCATATTCATAGCGGTGAGCTGGTACGCCTGCTGCCACACGCCGAGCCTCGGCGGATGAACATCTACGCGGTCTATGCTTCGCGCAAGCACATGCCGGTGGCACTGCGCAGCATGCTGGATTTTCTGGTGCTGCGATTTCCCGAAAACCCGCAGTGGGATGTCGGCTTGTAAACCCGTTCGCCGCGCGGCTGGCAACTCCACGGCGCTGGCCTATGCTGAAAGTAGTACCCAAGGGTATTCGTTCAGAGGTCAACGCCATGATCATGAGCACCAGAACAAGAAGATACCTCGCAATTTTCATCACCTGCGCGGCCACTCTGGCGCTGTACGGCACCGCGGCGTGGCGCGTGGAGCAGTTGCGGCAACTGCCCCGTGAATACGCGAGCTGCAACTTCGAGCGCTGCATCCCCCACAACGCCACCCTCAACGCCCTGCGCTGATACAGGACGTCAGGCGTCGTCGTTCTGCTCGGCCTTCAAGCGGTCGCGGAACGCCTTTGGCGAGATCCCCACCCGGCGCCGGAACAGGCGCGTGAAGTTGGTCGGATCGGAAAAACCCAATACCTCGGACATCTCGTAAATCGTCATGCTGGTGTACGTCAGCAGACGCTTGGCTTCCAGCAGCTGACGTTCATGCATGATCTGCAACGCCGGCTGCCCCGCCAGTTCGCGGCAGGTGCCGTTGAGGTGTGAGACGGAAATTCCCAGGCGATGGGCCAGGTCTTCGACCTTGACGTGCTGTCGGTACGTCTCCTCTACCAGTTGAATAAAGCCATTGAGGTATTCGCGCTGACGCTGCGGGCGTTGCGTGGCGTTGTGGCGGTGGATCGCCTGACGGCTGACCCAGACCATGATCACGCTGACCAGCGAATGCATGAGCATTTCCCGCGCCGGTTGATGACCGTTGTACTCGGCCTGCAACGCGGCAAACAGACTGTTGAGGTAATCCGCATCCTTGCCCGCCGGGTAGCTTTCGGCCTGGGCCAGGGCCTGCACCGCGTTGCCCAGTTGCGCCTGCAAGTGGTTGATCAACGGCGTGGCGAGGGTGACGACGAATCCTTCGACGTCCTCGGAAAAACGAAATCCATGCACCGATAACGGTGGCAGGATCTGGATGGCGGCTTCGTTCAGTTGCGTGCGTTGGCCTTCGATTTCAAGCTCTGCCTGACCTTTGAATACGAAGAGCAACTGGCACAAATCGGCGTGGCGGTGGGGTTTGATTTCCCATTGATGTTCGCGGCTGCGTTTGGAAATGGTTTCACAGTGCAGCAAGTCAGGGGTCGGCCAGTCCAGGCTTTCACCGTAGAGCTTGAACACCGGAATCGAAGGCAGGTCAGGCTTGTTCATCACTTCAATCCAGGCCTCGAAGGTTGCGGGCGATAATCGCACCGATTGGCAGAATGTACAGGTATCGGCTCAGTTTTCACCTTCAATTGACAGACCCGCAAGGGAAAAATGCAAGCACTCGAATCCTGAAAATCATTCACCGGCCGTTGTCGCGTGAAGCTTGCGAGTCATAAAAACAATGAAAACGCTGAAAACCCAAGTCGCCATCATCGGCGCCGGTCCGTCCGGATTGTTGCTCGGCCAACTGCTGCACAACGCCGGTATCGACACCCTGATTATTGAGCGCCAGACACCTGAGTACGTGCTCGGCCGAATCCGCGCCGGGGTCCTTGAACAGGGCATGGTAGAGCTGTTGCGCGAGGCTGGCGTGGGTCAGCGGATGGACGCCGAAGGACTGGTCCACGGAGGTTTCGAACTGGCCCTCGACGGACGTCGGGTGCACATCGATCTGCAGGCGCTGACCGGTGGAAAAACCGTGATGGTCTATGGCCAGACCGAGGTCACCCGCGACCTGATGGCCGCTCGTCGGGAGACCGGCGGACAGACAATCTACGAAGCCAGCCATGTCGTTCCCTGTGACATGAAAAGCGACGAGGCCTACGTCACGTTTGAAAAGGACGGCGAAACCTGGCGCGTCGATTGCGACTACATCGCCGGTTGCGACGGTTTCCATGGCGTGGCGCGTCAGTCGATTCCGACGGACTGCCTGAAAGTCTTCGAACGGGTTTATCCGTTCGGCTGGCTGGGGATACTCGCCGACACACCACCGATTCACGACGAACTGGTCTATGCCCGTCACGAGCGCGGCTTCGCTCTGTGCAGCATGCGCTCGGCAACCCGCACCCGTTATTACCTGCAAGTGCCGGCCGAAGAAAACGTCGACGACTGGTCGGATCAACGCTTCTGGGATGAACTGCGCAATCGTCTGCCGAAGGATCTGGCGCAGAAACTCGTGACCGGTCCATCGATTGAAAAGAGCATCGCGCCGCTGCGCAGTTTTGTGGTCGAGCCGATGCAGTACGGGCGGATGTTTCTGGTCGGGGACGCGGCGCACATCGTTCCGCCGACCGGTGCCAAGGGTTTGAACCTGGCGGCCAGCGATGTCAGCACGTTGTCCAGGATTCTGCTGAAGGTTTATCGCGAAGGGCGCACCGACTTGCTGGAGAAATACTCGGAGATCTGCCTGCGCCGGGTGTGGAAAGCCGAGCGGTTTTCCTGGTGGATGACTTCGATGCTGCACCGTTTCGACGAACACGACGATTTCAGTCAGCGCATCAGCGCGTCTGAACTGGACTACTTTGTAAGCTCAGAGGCTGGTCAAAAAACCATTGCAGAAAATTACGTCGGACTTCCTTATGAGGCTATCGAATAGCCTGCTACCGACTTACACTGACGAGCATCCACCCGCTCGCCTTGCCCCTGCGGGTCAATCACTGCCCGCAGGTTCGCCCGTGACCAATCTCAACCATCCCGAAACGCCCAAACCGGCCATTCGCAGCGTGCTGGTCGCGCTGATGATGGCGATCTTTCTTGGTGCGCTGGACCAGACCATCGTCGCCGTTTCCATGCCGGCCATCTCCGCCCAGTTCAAGGACGTCAGCCTGCTGGCCTGGGTGATTTCCGGCTACATGGTGGCGATGACCGTGGCGGTGCCGATCTACGGCAAGCTCGGCGACCTGTACGGGCGGCGCAAACTGATGCTGTTCGGCATGGGCCTGTTCACCCTGGCCTCGCTGTTCTGCGGCATGGCCCAGAGCATGGAGCAACTGGTGCTGGCGCGGATCTTCCAGGGCATCGGTGCCGGCGGGATGATTTCGGTCAGCCAGGCGATCATCGGCGACATCGTCCCGCCCCGGGAGCGCGGGCGCTATCAGGGTTACTTCAGCAGCATGTATGCGGTGGCCAGCGTGGCCGGCCCGGTGCTCGGCGGTTACATGACCGAGTACCTGTCATGGCGTTGGGTGTTCCTGATCAACCTGCCGCTGGGCCTTGGCGCGTACTGGGTGGCGCGACGCAACCTGGTCGGTCTGCCGATTCCCCAGCGCAAACCGGTCATCGACTACCTCGGCACACTGCTGATGATCATCGGCCTGACGGCGCTGTTGCTGGCGATCACTCAAGTCGGCCAGGGTCATGCGTGGCGCAGCAGCGAAGTGCTCGGTCTGTTCGCTTGCGCGGTGGCGGTGCTGGCGGTGTTCGTCTGGCATGAGCGCCGTGCCCGGGAGCCGTTGCTGCCGATGCACCTGTTCACCAACCGCAACGCACTGCTGTGCTGGTGCACGATTTTCTTCTGCAGCTTCCAGGCGATTTCACTGATTGTGCTGATGCCGCTGCGCTTCCAGAGCGTGACCGGTGCCGGCGCCGACAGCGCTGCGCTGCACTTGCTGCCGCTGGCGATGGGCTTGCCGATCGGCGCCTATTTCGCCGGACGTCGCACCTCGATTACCGGGCGATACAAGCCGCAGATTTTCACCGGCGCGCTGCTGATGCCGATTTCGATCCTCGGCATGGCCTTCAGCCCGCCCGATGCGACGCTGGTCAGCAGCCTGTTCATGTTGCTCAGCGGTATCGCCGGCGGCATGCAGTTCCCGACCTCGCTGGTCGGCACGCAGAACTCGGTGGAACAAAAAGACATTGGCGTCGCCACCAGCACCACCAACCTGTTCCGCTCATTGGGCGGCGCGGTGGGCGTGGCATTGATGTCGGCGCTGTTGTTGGCGTTGTTGCAGGACTCCAGTTTTGCCCACCTGACCGGCGCATCGCTGATCGGTGAAGGTCATTCCGGTAACGTGCTGCTCGATGGTCTGAACGCGGCGCCCGGCGATGCGCAGAATGCCTTGCGCGCCGAGTTGCTGGTGACGTTCCGGCATTTGCTGATGGTCAGCGCCGGGGTGTCGCTGCTCGGGCTGGCAGCGGCGATTGCCATGCCGAACCGCTTGTTGCGCGGGCGTGAGCACGGCGCACGCTGACCGATGCCATTGGCTCCCACGCAGTGCGTGGGAGCCACAGGGTTCAAGCACTGTAATAACCGACCGCCACCAGGAAATCCCCGACCTTTTTCAGGTAGGCATGCTTGTCTTCGACCTTGCCGGTCACCGGGTTTTTCCAGCGATATTCGTACTCGCCCTCATCCTGTTTTCCGATCAGCGCCAGAATCGGCTCGCCCACCGGTTTGCCTTCCGGGTCCTTGACCTTGGCGAAGTCAGTATTGATCAACCGCAGGTTGGTGCCATGGGCGACGTAACGTTGCGTTTTCAGGTCCACCACGAACACGTAAAGGTCGTCCTGCAGGTAACCGCCCTTCAGCGAGTTGACTGCCGTCAGCGTGCCCTTTTCGTCCTTGGTCAAATCGGTGGCGGCTTTTTCGAGCAATGATTTCGCCTGTTCCGCCGACGCTCGTGGCAGGTAATAACCGACCGCGAGAATCCGCTGACCGATGCGCTGATAGAACACATGCTTGCGCTCGACCTTGCCGTCGGCCTGATTCTGCCAACGGTACTCGGCTTGCTGGATGCCGTTGCCTTCCGGCACTTTCAGCGCGTCCTTGAATGCCTTCTGCAAATCCGGCCCGAGCACTTCGCTCACGTCCCGGCCGATCAGCGCCGAAGACGGCCCGCCGCTGGCGAGCATCACGCCCTTGGTATCGACCACGAACACGTAGCGATCCTTGTCGACGAACTCGCCTTGGCGGCTGAACGCCGCGAACGCCTTGTCGCCGTTGTCGTGATAGTAGGCCAGAGCCTTTTCCAGCAAGGCGATGGCAGCCTTGCTGTCGTCCTTTTCCGTGGCCGCATTGGCCTGACCGAAACTCAACAACAGCATCGCGCCGAGCCAGGCCAGTTTTTGCACGAACCCCATGACGCATCCCTCGTTCTTGTTGGTGTTTCAAGAGCGTAGACGGCCTGAAGGCAGGTATGGATTTTCAGAAAGCTTCTGAATGTTGCGATGAGTGTGTGGCGAGGGCGTTCGCCCCCTCGCCACAGAAGTGGCTCACGGCCGGGCGTTGATCTGCTGTTGCAGGTTCTGGATCTGCGCCTGCAGGGTGTTGAGGTTGCGGGTCATCTGCCCACGGAACGCATCGAACTCGGCGGTGCTGGAGCCGCCCTGTGCAGCAGCCGGACGATTGTCCTGCTCGCTCTTGAGCACGACGATTTCCTGCTCCAGACGCTCGATCGCGGCGTTTGATCCACCCTGTTTTTTCAGGGCCGTGATGTCGGCGCCGAGGCTCTTGAACTGCGCATCGAACCCCTTGACCTGCGCATCGAAGCTTTTCAGCTGCGCATCGACCTTGCTGGTATCGGCCGGCGTGCTTTTCAGCGTTGCCAGCTCTGCACTCAAGGCTTTGACCTGGGCTTGCAACTGGGTATTGGCGTTCTGTTGTTCAGTGGTCTGGGCGGTCATCTGCGCCAGGCGCTTGTCCAGATCAGTTGCCTGCCCGGCCACGCCCTGCTGCTGTTTGCTCTGATCCTGAAGTGCACTTTGCAGCTGTTTGATCTGCAGTTTCAGCGCTTCGCTGTCAGTGTTGACGTTGGTCTGGCTGGCCACGACCTTGCCGGAAATGTCCTGCAAACGCCCCGCCGCTTCTTCACTGATCCGCGCGAAGCTTTCCTGAGTGGCCACCAGCTGCTGTTCCATCAACGAGATCTGCTGGAAACTCCACCAGGCCAGGCCGATGAAAGCAAAGAACAATGCGCCGACCAGCGCCCACAATGGCCCGGTGCTGGCCGCCTTGACCTTGGCCACCGGCGGTGTGCGCGAGTGCACAGAGGTGCGGGTGGTGGTCGGAAAATCGTCGTCATCGAGCGTGTCGGCGCGCAGGCTCGGAACATCGTCGAAATCGTCGTCGTGGGCATCGTTACGCATGGACATTGAGGCAACCTTTGTGAAACCCGGTAATGGCTGATTGCGGCGCAGTATAAACCCCGCAGCCGCAGGGATTGACCCCCAACCCGCGGCGGGGTTCAGCACTTGGTATCAACGAATGTCCTGAGCTTTCCACCAGCCACAGAACTCATCGAGGGCCGTCCAGAGACTGACTTTCGGATCGTAGTCCAGATAATGCCGGGCGCGACTGATGTCGAGGGTGAAATTTTTGTTCATCACCTGCATGCCCAGGCGCGACAGGGTCGGTTCGGGACGTCCTGGCCAGAGTTTGCATGCGCCTTCGTTGAGCGCCGCCACGCTGTAGGCCAGCCCGTAGGAACGGTACTTGGTGACCTGTGGGACTTCCATCTTGCGCATCACGTAATTGACCACATCCCACAACGGCACCGGGGCGCCATTACTGATGTTGTAGGCCTTGCCCAGCGCCGAACCGGCCGCCAGAAGGCTGCTCAACAAAGCTTCGTTGAGGTTGTGCACGCTGGTGAAGTCGACCTTGTTCAAACCGTTGCCGATGATTGCCAGACGCCCCTTGCGCTGCATCTTCAACAGGCGCGGAAAAATGCTCATGTCCCCGGCGCCGGTGACGAAACGCGGGCGCAGGGCCAGGGTTTCGAGGCCGAATTCCTGGGCACCGAAGACCTTTTGCTCGGCCAGATACTTGGTTGCTGCGTAGTGATGTTTGAAACGCTTGGGCACCTGTTCTTCGGTCAGGCCGAGATGGTCGCGACCGTCAAAGTAGATCGATGGCGACGACAGATGCACCAGGCGCCGCACCCGTTGCTTGAGGCAGGCTTCGACCACGTTTTCGGTGACCTGCACATTGCCCTGATGGAAGTCCTGATAGCGGCCCCACAACCCGACCGCGCCGGCGCAATGCACCACGGCTTCGACGTCGGTGCAGAGCGCCCGCACCAGTTCCGGATCGCTCAGGTCGCCCTGAACGAACTCCGCGCCACGACGCACCAGATGTTCGACGCCTTCGGCCCGACGACCGTTGACCCGCACGTCCAGGCCCTGCTCCAGGGCGAAACGCGCAAAGCGTCCGCCAATGAAGCCGCTTGCGCCGGTGACCAGAATTTTCATGTAGAGCTCCGCTGTCTTTCGTTTTGCCTGATTCGAGAGTCTTGACGCTGCCTGTCAGTCCAACGGCACCAGCCATTGCCCAGACGAGCGCACCAATTGCTCGGTCAACAGCCCGAGCAACTGACCGCCATTGCGCCAATGATGCCAGTACAAGGGCACGTCGATCGGTTTATCTGGCAACAGTTCGCGCAGGACGCCGCGCTCCAGTTGCTCGCGCACCTGTAATTCCGGCACCAGTCCCCAGCCGAGTCCCGCTTCGGTAAGGCGCAGGAACCCCTCGGACGACGGACACAGGTGATGTTCGAAACCGCCATCGACGCCGAGGGAGGCGAGGTAACGATGCTGGAGAAAGTCGTCCGGGCCGAAGACCAATGCGGGGGTGCGCGGTAACTGTTCGGCCCGCACTCCATCGGGAAAGTGCCGTTCGATAAACGCGGGGCTGGCCAGCGCCCGATACCGCATCGCTCCGAGCAACACGCTGCGCGCCCCTGCCACCGGCCGCTCACTGGCGCACAGGCAACCGGCCACTTCACCGGCGCGCATGCGCTTGAGGCCGACGGTCTGGTCTTCGACGATCAGATCGAGCAACAGATGTTGTTCGGCGCAGAAGTCCCCCACCGCCTCGGCCCACCAGGTGGCGAGGCTGTCGGCATTCAGGGCGATGCGCAGACGCTCAGGCAAGCCCTCTTCGTCCAGCGCCGGCACCAGCGTCTGCAAGTCCCGTTCGAGCAGACGCACCTGCTGCACATGGTTAAGCAGGCGCCGGCCGATCTCGGTGGGCGACGGCGGTGTGCCACGCACCAAAACCGGCTGGCCGACCCGCGCCTCCAGCAGTTTGATTCGCTGGGAAATCGCCGATTGCGATAGGCCCAGCACCTGCGCCGCCCGTTCGAATCCGGCCTGCTCGACCACCGCGGCCAGAGCGGAAAGCAATTTGTAGTCGAACATCAGTTTTCCTAATGAGCGATCAGCACTATTGGTTTTTCTTATACAGCGTCTGCCCGGAGAATAGCCAGCAAGCACTCTTTATCAAGGACCACCCCCATGGCTGGCGAAACCTCGTTGACCACCCTGCTGCGCAGCATGAGCCCGCAGCTCAATGCCGGCGAATATGTGTTCTGCACCTTGCGCGACGGCCAGTTGCCGAGCGATCTGGAAATTGTCGGAAGTTTCCGTGAACAGGAAGGCCTGACGGTGATTCTCGAACGGTCCCACGCCGAGCGCGTCGGTTTCAGCTTCGACTACATAGCAGCGTGGATCACTCTGAACGTGCACTCGGCGCTGGAAGCGGTCGGACTTACTGCTGCATTCGCCACAGCATTGGGCAAGGCCGGCATCAGCTGCAACGTGATTGCCGGCTATTACCACGACCATTTGTTCGTCGGTCAGGGCGACGCCCAACGCGCCATGCAAGTGCTGCGCGATCTCGCAGCCAACGCGGAGTAATTGTCATGTGGCAAAGCTATACCAACGGTTTACTGGTGGCGTTCGGGCTGATCATGGCGATCGGCACCCAGAACGCCTTTGTCCTGGCCCAGAGTCTGCGGCGTGAGCATCACCTGCCGGTCGCCGCACTGTGCGTCGCCTGCGATGCATTGCTGGTCGCGGCGGGTGTGTTCGGTCTGGCCACGGTGCTGGCGCAGAACCCGACGTTGCTGGCGGTTGCCCGTTGGGGCGGCGCAGTGTTCCTGATCTGGTACGGCAGCCAGGCGTTGCGCCGGGCCTGCTCGAAACAGAGTTTGCAACAAGGTGAAAACCAGACCGTGCGTTCATTGCGCGCGGTGATGCTCAGCGCACTGGCGGTGACCCTGCTCAATCCGCACGTCTACCTGGACACCGTGCTGCTGATCGGCTCCCTCGGTGCGCAACAGTCGGTGCCCGGCGCTTATGTCGTGGGCGCGGCGAGCGCTTCGCTGCTGTGGTTTTTCACCCTGGCATTCGGCGCGGCATGGCTGGCGCCGTGGCTGGCACGGCCGAGTACGTGGCGAATTCTCGATCTGTTGGTGGCGGTGATGATGTTCACGGTGGCAGGGCAATTGATATTGGCTTCGTGATTTATTCCAAAAGGCTCTGGAACCTCTATCCCACACAGTTGTTGCGTGGTTATGCCGCACCCCCGGTGCTATGATCCGAACCCTGCGCCGCAAAGAGTAAAAACTCGCCGGTGCATTTCTGGCCGCCCGTGATCGGCCTTGCGCTCACCGCAACAGACCTGATTAGGAGAATCATCATGGCTTTCGAATTGCCGCCGCTGCCTTACGCACACGATGCCCTGCAGCCGCACATTTCCAAGGAAACCCTGGAATTCCACCACGACAAGCACCACAACACCTACGTCGTGAACCTGAACAACCTGGTGCCAGGCACCGAGTTCGAAGGCAAGACCCTGGAAGAGATCGTCAAGACTTCCTCGGGTGGCATCTTCAACAACGCCGCTCAGGTCTGGAACCACACCTTCTACTGGAACTGCCTGGCGCCAAACGCCGGCGGTCAACCAACCGGCGCACTGGCTGAAGCCATCAACGCAGCGTTCGGCTCGTTCGACAAGTTCAAGGAAGAGTTCAGCAAAACCTCGATCGGCACCTTCGGTTCCGGCTGGGGCTGGCTGGTGAAAAAGGCTGACGGTTCCCTGGCTCTGGCCAGCACCATCGGCGCCGGCAACCCGCTGACCAGCGGCGACACCCCGCTGCTGACCTGCGACGTCTGGGAACACGCTTACTACATCGACTACCGCAACCTGCGTCCTAAGTACGTCGAAGCGTTCTGGAACCTGGTCAACTGGAAGTTCGTGGCCGAGCAGTTCGAAGGCAAAACCTTCACCGCTTAAGCTGCGCGCCAGACAAAAACCCGGCTATTGCCGGGTTTTTTTATGCCCGCGAAAAAACGCGCCAGTGGGTCTCACCGCAGACAGGGCCATTTCCCACACGCAAAGCAGCCCTTGCCCCCTTGCTCCCAAGCCACAGCGGACTAACATCAAACAGAGGAAAAATTGTCCGACGCCCCTCAAGTTGGAGAGCAAAACTACCGACACAGTACAACTAGGGCAAATACTCCAGGCAGCAGCATTTCGGCCAAGGCCACGGACAAATTTTCCGCGGCTCTATTGTCCCTTTGACTGCCAACACGGGATTGCCAATACTCATGGCAACTTGACGCTACCCGCACGGAACAAGGAATAACCCTTTGAAGCTGGAACTCAAGAACAGCTTGTCGGTGAAGTTGCTCCGGGTCGTGCTCCTGTCGGCATTGATCGTCGGCGTGGTCTTGAGCTGCGCGCAGATTGTTTTTGATGCCTATAAAACACGCCAGGCCGTGGCCGGCGATGCCGAACGCATCCTCGACATGTTCCGCGATCCCTCAACCCAGGCCGTCTACAGCCTGGACCGGGAGATGGGCATGCAGGTGATCGAAGGCCTGTTCCAGGACGACGCCGTGCGCCAGGCCTCCATCGGGCATCCCAACGAAGCGATGCTCGCGCAGAAATCCCGTGAACTGCAGCATTCCAGCAGCCGCTGGCTGACCGACCTGATTCTCGGCCAGGAGCGCACCTTCACCACTCAACTGGTAGGTCGCGGCCCCTACAGCGAATATTACGGCGACCTGAGCATCACCCTCGACACCGCCACCTACGGCCAGGGCTTCATCGTCAGTTCGGTGATCATCTTCATTTCCGGCGTGCTGCGCGCCCTGGCCATGGGACTTGTGTTGTATCTGGTCTATCACTGGCTGCTGACCAAGCCGCTGTCGCGGATCATCGAGCACCTCACCGAAATCAACCCGGACCGCCCCAGCGAACACAAGATTCCGCAGCTAAAGGGTCACGAGAAGAATGAACTCGGGATCTGGATCAACACCGCCAACCAGTTGCTCGAATCCATCGAACGCAACACTCACCTGCGCCACGAAGCGGAAAACAGCCTGCTGCGCATGGCTCAGTACGACTTTCTCACCGGCCTGCCGAACCGTCAGCAATTGCAACAGCAACTGGACAAGATTCTGGTGGATGCCGGCAAGCTGCAACGTCGGGTCGCAGTGTTGTGTGTCGGGCTGGATGACTTCAAAGGCATCAACGAACAATTCAGCTACCAGACCGGCGACCAGTTGCTGCTGGCCCTCGCTGACCGCCTCCGCGCCCACAGCGGCCGCCTCGGCGCCCTCGCGCGACTGGGTGGCGACCAGTTCGCTCTGGTGCAGGCCGATATCGAGCAGCCTTACGAAGCGGCGGAACTGGCGCAAAGCATCCTCGATGATCTGGAGGCGGCATTCGCCCTCGATCATCAGGAAATCCGCCTGCGTGCCACCATCGGTATCACCCTGTTCCCGGAAGACGGCGACAGCACCGAGAAGCTGTTGCAAAAAGCCGAGCAGACCATGACCCTGGCCAAGACCCGCTCGCGCAACCGCTATCAGTTCTATATCGCCAGCGTGGACAGCGAAATGCGCCGCCGTCGCGAACTGGAAAAAGACCTGCGCGATGCTTTGTTGCGGGATCAGTTCTACCTCGTCTATCAACCACAGATCAGCTACCGCGATCACCGCGTGGTCGGCGTCGAGGCACTGATCCGCTGGCAGCATCCGGAACACGGTCTGGTGCCGCCGGACCTGTTCATCCCACTGGCTGAACAGAACGGCACGATCATCGCCATTGGCGAGTGGGTGCTGGATCAGGCCTGCAAGCAACTGCGCGAGTGGCACGATCAGGGTTTCATCGACCTGCGCATGGCGGTCAACCTGTCCACCGTGCAACTGCACCACGCCGAGCTGCCCCGGGTGGTCAACAACCTGTTGCAGATGTACCGCCTGCCGCCGCGCAGTCTGGAACTGGAAGTCACCGAAACCGGCCTGATGGAAGACATCAGCACCGCCGCCCAGCACTTGCTGAGCCTGCGCCGCTCCGGCGCACTGATCGCCATCGACGACTTCGGGACCGGCTACTCCTCGCTGAGCTATCTCAAGAGTCTGCCGCTGGACAAGATCAAGATCGACAAGAGCTTCGTCCAGGATCTGCTGGATGACGACGATGACGCGACCATCGTTCGCGCCATCATTCAACTGGGCAAGAGCCTGGGCATGCAGGTGATCGCCGAAGGCGTGGAAACCGCCGAGCAGGAGACCTACATCATCTCCGAAGGCTGCCACGAAGGTCAGGGCTATCACTACAGCAAGCCGCTGCCGGCGCGCGAGTTGAGCGCGTATCTCAAACAGGCGCAACGCAGCAACGCGGCGATCCTCTGAACGCTGCCGGCAAGGGCCACCATGCGCCTTGTCCCCGGCACCGTTGATCCAGCGCAAACCCTGCGCGAATAGGAAATATTTCCAGCCACAACCCTTTACACATAATGCGAAAGATTTGCATTATGTCGCAGCTTTTGCGCACCCCCGCGCCTGTCCACTCAATTACCGAAGCAGGATGTTCGCCATGATTCGTATGCCTCTGGCTACCGCCAGTCTGCTGGCCATCGCTATTTCCCTCGCCGGTTGCGGCGAAGGCAAAGACAAGGCCGCCGCTCCAGCAGCGCCGACGCCAGCCGCCAGCACCGCCGCGCCGGCTGCTCCTGCCGCTGCCGGTAAAGTCGACGAAGCCGCTGCCAAGGCTGTGGTCGCGCACTACGCCGACATGGTCTTCGCCGTTTACAGCGATGCCGAATCCACCGCGAAAACCCTGCAGACCGCTGTCGACGCATTCCTCGCCAAACCGAACGCCGACACGCTGAAAGCGGCGCGTGAAGCCTGGATCGCCGCGCGCGTTCCTTACCTGCAGAGCGAAGTGTTCCGCTTCGGCAACACCATCATCGACGACTGGGAAGGTCAGGTTAACTCCTGGCCTCTGGACGAAGGCCTGATCGACTACGTCGACAAATCCTACGAACACGCACTGGGCAACCCGGGCGCCACCGCCAACATCATCGCCAACACCGAAGTACAGGTCGGCGAGGACAAGGTTGACGTCAAGGACATCACTCCGGAAAAACTCGCCAGCCTGAACGAGCTGGGCGGTTCCGAAGCGAACGTCGCCACTGGCTACCACGCCATCGAATTCCTGCTCTGGGGCCAGGACCTGAACGGCACTGGCCCTGGCGCCGGCAACCGTCCGGCATCGGACTACCTGGAAGGTGCTGGCGCCACTGGCGGTCACAACGATCGTCGTCGTGCCTACCTGAAAGCCGTGACCCAACTGCTGGTCAGCGATCTGGAAGAAATGGTCGGCAACTGGAAACCGAACGTGGCCGACAACTACCGCGCCACCCTGGAAGCCGAACCGGCCGAAAGCGGTCTGCGCAAGATGCTGTTCGGCATGGGCAGCCTGTCGTTGGGCGAGCTGGCCGGTGAGCGCATGAAGGTGTCCCTGGAAGCGAACTCCCCGGAAGACGAACAGGACTGCTTCAGCGACAACACCCACAACTCGCACTTCTACGATGCCAAAGGCATTCGTAACGTTTACCTGGGCGAGTACACCCGCGTCGACGGCACCAAAATGACCGGCGCCAGCCTGTCGTCGCTGGTGGCCAAGGTTGATCCGGCTGCCGACACCGCGCTGAAAGCCGATCTGGCCGCTACCGAAGCCAAGATCCAGGTCATGGTCGATCACGCCAACAAGGGTGAGCATTACGACCAGTTGATCGCCGCCGGCAACACCGCTGGCAACCAGATCGTCCGTGACGCCATTGCCTCGCTGGTCAAGCAGACCGCTTCGATCGAAACGGCTGCCGGCAAACTGGGCATCAGCGACCTGAACCCGGACAATGCCGATCACGAGTTCTGATCGACACTGTCTGACTGAACAAGGCGACCTTCGGGTCGCCTTGTTCGTTTCGGCCGGCCTGACTTGTATCAAGCAAACGATAATTCCTCTTATTCAAACCCCCTCGCCCTGTTAGACTTTGCGCCTTTATTTTTGCCCGTCCGCAGGAAGTCTGATGCCCTCGCTGCCTCTTCGCTTGTCCGCACTGTTTCTGGCCCTTGGCCTGAGTGCCTGCGATGACGCCCCGCGCTTCACCAAGGCAGAGCCCGGGGAAGCCCGTTCCGGCGGCGCCGCGACCGTACGCAAGACGGATCAGAATGCGTTTTCCCTGCCCTCGGCCAACCTGCCACCTTCGCGTCGGGTGGACTTCAGCGTCGGCAACAGCTTCTTTCGCAGCCCCTGGGTGATCGCACCGTCGACCACCACCGCCCGCGATGGCCTCGGCCCGTTGTTCAATACCAACGCCTGCCAGGGCTGCCATATCAAGGACGGCCGCGGCCATCCGCCAACGCCGGACTCAGTCAACGCCGTATCGATGCTGGTGCGCCTGTCGATTCCCGATGCGCCGCAGTACGCCAAATTGATCGAGCAGGTCGGCGTGGTGCCCGAGCCGGTCTACGGTGGGCAGTTCCAGGACATGGCCGTGCCGGGCGTTGCGCCGGAAGGCAAAGTGCGAGTCGATTACACGCCAGTGCCGGTGCGCTTCAAGGACGGCACCGAAATCGAGCTGCGCAAACCGGTCTTGCAGATCACCCAACTCGGCTACGGCCCGATGCACCCGGACACACGTTTCTCTGCGCGCGTTGCGCCACCAATGATTGGCCTGGGTCTGCTCGAAGCGATCCCCGAAGAAGCGATCCTCGCCAACGCTGCCGCACAGGCCAAAGAAAACAACGGCATCAACGGCCGTCCCAACCGGGTCTGGGACGACGCGCAGCAGAAGACGGTGATGGGGCGATTTGGCTGGAAAGCCGGGCAACCAAACCTCAATCAACAAAATGTTCACGCGTTTTCCGGTGATATGGGCCTCACCACGAGCCTGAGACCATTTGATGACTGCACGGACGCACAAATCGCCTGCAAACAGGCGCCGAATGGCAATGGCCCGGACGGCGAACCTGAAGTCAGCGACAACATCCTGCGCCTGGTGCTGTTCTACAGCCGCAACCTCGCCGTTCCCGCACGCCGGGGCGTCAACGATGCCCAGGTGCTCGCCGGCAAGAATCTGTTTTTCCAGGCTGGCTGCCAGTCCTGTCACACGCCGAAATACACCACCGCCGCCAACGCGGCCGAACCTGAACTGGCCAATCAAGTGATTCGCCCGTACAGCGATCTGCTGCTGCATGACATGGGCGAAGGCCTGGCCGACAACCGCACCGAATTCCAGGCCAGCGGCCGCGACTGGCGCACGCCGCCGTTGTGGGGCATCGGCCTGACACAGGCGGTCAGCGGTCACACTCAGTTTCTGCACGACGGCCGCGCCCGCAACCTGCTCGAAGCCGTGCTCTGGCACGGCGGCGAAGCCAAGGCGGCGCAGCAACAGGTTTTGTCTTTCAATGCCGAGCAGCGTGCCGCGCTGCTGGCGTTTTTGAATTCACTTTAAACACTTAAAAGAATCGGGAGCCCGACATGTTCCGTCCCAAGCTGTTGTTCACCAGCCTTGCCGCACTGGCCCTCGGCGCGTGCTCGCCGCAAGATCCGCAAGCGGTCACGTCGGCCGCCATCGCCAAATCGGTGATCCTGCCGACCTACACCCGCTGGGTCGAAGCCGACAAGCAACTGGCTGTCAGCGCCCTTGCCTACTGCCAGGGCAAGGAAAACCTGGAAACCGCCCGCGCCGACTTCCTGCACGCGCAGAAAGCCTGGGCCGAGCTGCAACCGCTGCTGATCGGTCCGCTGGCCGAGGGCAACCGTTCTTGGCAGGTGCAGTTCTGGCCGGACAAGAAAAACCTGGTCGGCCGTCAGGTCGAGCAACTGGTCACCGCTCAGCCGCAGATCGATGCCGCTGCCCTGGCCAAGTCCAGTGTCGTGGTTCAGGGCCTGTCGGCCTACGAGTACATCCTGTTCGACGCCAAGCCTGACGTGGCCAACGACGCGCAGAAAGCCAAGTACTGCCCGCTACTGGTGGCCATCGGCGAGCGGCAGAAACTCCTGGCCGAAGAGATCCTCAGCAGCTGGAACAACACCGACGGCATGCTTGCGCAAATGAGCAAGTTCCCGAACCAGCGCTACGCCGATTCCCACGAAGCGATCGCCGATCTGCTGCGTGTCCAGGTCACAGCCCTCGACACCCTGAAGAAAAAACTCGGCACCCCGATGGGCCGTCAGAGCAAAGGCGTGCCACAACCGTTCCAGGCCGATGCCTGGCGCAGCCAGTCGTCTCTGACGGCCATGGAAGCCAGCCTGGCCGCCGCCAAGACTGTATGGGAAGGCGTCGATAACAAAGGCCTGCGCGGCTTGCTGCCGGCGGAGCAGAAACCGCTGGCGGACAAGATCGATGCGGCGTACGCAGCCTCGCTCAAACTGTTCGACAGCACCCAGCGCTCGCTGACCGAAATGCTCGAAGACGACGCCGGTCGCCAGCAGCTCAACGACATCTACGACAGCCTCAACGTCGTCCATCGCCTGCACGAAGGCGAACTGGCCAAGGCGCTGGGCATCCAACTGGGCTTCAACGCCAACGACGGTGACTGATGAGGGCAAGTGCCATGCTGCGACGCCAGGCTCTGACTTTAGGTAGTTTGCTGCTGGGAGCAGTGACACTGGGCGGCTGGACGCTGTTCAAGCGCAAGGATCAGAGCCCGCTGCTGCTGTCGGCGCGGGATGACACCGACGGCAAGCACTACGCCGTCGGTTATCGGCTGGACGGCACGCGAGTGTTCGCCACCGAGGTCGGCCAGCGCTGCCACGACATCATCAATCACCCGACGCTGCCGATCGCGTTGTTCGTCGCCCGACGTCCGGGCACCGAGAGCTACCTGATCGACCTGCGCGACGGTGCATTGCTGCAGACCGTGACCTCGCAGCCGAACCGGCACTTCTACGGTCACGCGGTGATCCATCACAGCGGCGACTATCTGTACGCCACCGAGAACGACACCACCGATCCGGGTCGTGGTCTGCTCGGGGTGTACAAGTTTGAAGGCGAACGTTTGGTGCACAGCGGCGAGATTTCCACCCACGGTCTCGGCCCGCATCAGGTGTCGTGGATGCCCGATGGTGAAACCCTGGTGGTGGCCAACGGCGGGATCCGCACCGAAGCCGAAAGCCGGGTCGACATGAACCTCGACGCCATGGAGCCGAGCCTGGTGCTGATGCAGCGCGACGGCACCCTGCTGAGCAAGGAAACCCTCGCCCAACAGATGAACAGTGTGCGTCACCTGGGGATCGCCAGCGACGGCACCATCGTCGCCGGCCAGCAATTCATGGGCCCTTCCCAGGAGCGTTCCGAATTGCTGGCGATCAAGCGTCCGGGCCAGCCGTTCGTGGCGTTCCCGGTGCCGGAGCATCAGTTGCAGTCGATGGGGCATTACACTGCCAGCGTCGCCGTGCACAGCGATCTGCGTCTGGTCGCGCTGACCGCACCGCGCGGCAACCGGTTCTTCATCTGGGATCTGGACAGCGGCGAAGTACGGCTCGACGCTCCGTTGCCTGACTGTGCCGGTGTCGGCGCAGTGAAGGATGGCTTCGTCGTGACGTCGGGGCAAGGACGTTGCCGGTACTACAATTGCCGCCAGGATGAACTGCTGGCCAAACCGCTGGATCTGCCCGCAGGGCTCTGGGACAACCATCTGCACCTGATGGCCTGAAATCGCCGCCGGCCGTTCGGTCGGCGGTGTTCCCTTTCCAAATCTCATCCCCTCATACCCTGTAAAAACTGGCAGTTGGAATCCCTGCCGGAGTCGGGGTAATGTGCCCGCCTGTCTCGCCTGATTTTCTCCAAGGAACTGGAATATGCTGCGTCGCCGCATGCTGATCATGTTGGGTGTTGTACTGCTGATCGTTCTGCTCCTCGCCGGTTACAAGGCCTTCTCGATCTACACGATGATCCAGGGCTTTGCCAAACCGAAACCGCCGATCAGCGTCGCCGTGGCCACCGCCGCCGAGCGCCCGTGGCAGATGCGCCTGCCTACCGTCGGCACACTCAAGGCCCTGCAAGGCGTCGAGCTGAGCCTGGAAGTCGCCGGCACTGTCACCGAGCTGAAATTTGAATCGGGACAGAAGGTCAAGGCCGGGCAACCGTTGCTGCAACTCGACAGCGCCGTCGAATCCGCATTGCTGGAAACCGCCAAGGCCGACCTAGGCCTGGCGCAACTGGACTTTGGCCGTGGCAGCCAACTGGTCGATAGCCGCGCGATTTCCAAGGGCGAGTACGATCGGCTCTCGGCGGTTCTGCAAAAGAACAAGGCCACGGTCAATCAGCTCAACGCATCGCTGGCAAAAAAACGCATTTCCGCACCGTTCAGCGGCACCATCGGCATCCGTCAGGTCGACGTCGGCGACTACCTCGCCAGCGGCACCAAAATCGCCACCCTGCAGGATCTGAGCAGCCTCTACGCCGACTTCTATGTGCCTGAGCAATCGGTGCCGAAACTGGCGATCGGCCAACCGGTGCAGATTTCGGTTGCCGCGTATCCCGGCCAGAACTTTCCCGGTGCCATCAGCGCGATCAACCCGATTGTCGAAAGCACCACCCGTAACATTCTGGTTCGCGCGACGCTGGCCAACCCCGATGGCAAGTTGCTGCCGGGCATGTTCGCCAGCCTTGAAGTGCTGCTGCCGGATCCGCAGAAGCACATCGTCGTGCCGGAAAGCGCAATCACCTACACCCTCTATGGCAATTCGATCTACGTGGTCGGGCAGAAAAAAGCCGAGGACGGCAGCGTCGAGAAAGACGACAAGGGCCAACCGGTACTGATCGCCGAGCGCCGTTTCATAGAAACCGGTGAACGCCGCGAGGGGCTGGTGATGATCAACAAGGGCGTGCAGAGCGGCGAACAAGTGGTGACGGCCGGCCAGATCAAACTGGACAACGGCGCACACATTGCCATCAGCGACGACAAGACCCTCGGCGAGCAGAACAGTCCGCGCCGCGCTGACTGATCAAGGAATCCTCATGGCTTTTACCGATCCGTTCATTCGCCGCCCGGTGCTCGCCACCGTGGTCAGTCTGCTGATTGTGCTGCTGGGCTTCCAGGCCTGGAGCAAACTCCCGTTGCGTCAGTATCCGCAAATGGAAAACGCCCTGATCACGGTGACCACCGCCTACCCCGGGGCCAACGCCGAAACCATCCAGGGCTACATTACCCAGCCGATGCAACAGAGCCTGGCCAGCGCCGAGGGCATCGACTACATGACCTCGGTCAGTCGCCAGAACTTCTCGGTGATTTCGATCTACGCACGCATCGGTTCCAACAGCGACCGGTTGTTCACCGAACTGCTGGCCAAGGCCAACGAGGTGAAAAACAAACTGCCACAGGATGCCGAAGACCCGGTATTGAGCAAGGAAGCCGCCGATGCCTCGGCGCTCATGTACATCAGCTTCTTCAGCAAGGAACTGAGCAACCCGCAGATCACTGACTACCTGTCGCGGGTGATCCAGCCGAAACTGGCGACGTTGCCAGGCATGGCCGAAGCCGAGATTCTCGGTAACCAGGTGTTCGCCATGCGCCTGTGGATCGACCCGGTGAAGCTCGCCGGTTTCGGCCTCAGCGCCAGCGACGTGACCAACGCGGTGCGCCAGTACAACTTCCTTTCCGCCGCGGGTGAGGTGAAAGGCGAATACGTGGTCACCAGTATCAACGCCAACACCGAACTGAAGTCAGCCGAGGCCTTCGGCAAGATTCCACTCAAGGTCAGTGGCGACAGCCGCGTCCTGCTCAGCGATGTGGCGCGGGTGGAAATGGGGGCGGAAAACTACAACTCCATCAGTTCCTTCGGTGGCACACCCTCGGTGTACATCGGGATAAAGGCGACACCCGGGGCAAACCCGCTCGACGTGATCAAGGAAGTGCGCAAGATCATGCCGGAGCTGGAAGCCCAGCTGCCGCCCAACCTCAAGAGCGAGATCGCCTACGACGCCACGCTGTTCATTCAGGCATCCATCGATGAGGTGGTGAAAACCCTGTTCGAGGCGGTGCTGATCGTGATCGTGGTGGTGTTCCTGTTTCTCGGCGCACTGCGTTCAGTGGTGATACCGGTGGTCACTATCCCGTTGTCGATGATCGGCGTGATGTTCTTCATGCAGATGATGGGCTACTCGATCAATCTGCTGACCCTGCTGGCGATGGTACTGGCCATCGGTCTGGTGGTGGACGATGCCATTGTCGTGGTGGAGAACATCCACCGGCATATCGAGGAAGGCAAGACACCGCTGGACGCCGCACTCGAGGGCGCCCGGGAAATCGCGATGCCGGTGGTCTCGATGACCATCACCCTGGCAGCGGTGTATGCGCCGATCGGTTTCCTCACAGGGCTGACCGGGGCACTCTTCAAGGAGTTCGCGCTGACGCTCGCCGGGGCCGTGGTGATCTCCGGAATTGTCGCCCTGACCCTGTCGCCGATGATGTGCGCCTTTCTGTTACGACATGAGGAAAACCCCAGCGGACTTGCCCATCGCCTCGACCGGATCTTCGATAACCTCAAGCGACGCTACCAGAGCATGCTCCACGGCACCCTCAACACCCGGCCGGTGGTGCTGGTGTTCGCCGTGATCGTGCTGTGCCTGATTCCGGTTTTGCTCAAGTTCACCAAGTCGGAACTGGCGCCGGACGAAGACCAGGGCATCATTTTCATGATGGCCAACGCGCCGCAACCGACCAACCTCGATTACCTGAACACCTACACCGACGAGTTCGTGAAGATCTTCAAGGAATTCCCGGAGTACTACTCCTCGTTCCAGATCAACGGCTACAACGGTGTGCAGAGCGGCATCGGCGGCTTCCTGCTCAAACCGTGGAACGAGCGCAGCCGCACCCAGATGCAGATTCTTCCCGAGGTGCAGGGCAGACTCGGCAGCATCCCGGGCTTGCAGATTTTCGGCTTCAACCTGCCCTCCCTGCCCGGCACCGGCGAGGGCCTGCCGTTCGAATTCGTGATCAACACGGCCAACGACTACGAGCTGTTGCTGCAAGTGGCTGACCGGATCAAGAAGCGTGCGATGGAGTCGGGCAAGTTCGCGTTCGTCGACCTTGACCTGGCTTTCGACAAACCGGAAGTGGTGGTCGATATCGACCGCGCCAAGGCGGCACAGATGGGTGTGTCGATGCAGGATCTGGGCGGCACCCTCGCCACCCTGCTTGGCGAAGCAGAGATCAACCGGTTCACCATCGAGGGCCGCAGCTACAAGGTCATCGCCCAGGTTGAACGGGCCTATCGCGATAACCCGGACTGGCTGAACAACTACTATGTGAAAAACACCCAGGGCGAGCTTTTGCCGCTGTCGACCCTGATCACCGTGACCGACCGGGCACGACCGCGACAGCTCAACCAGTTCCAGCAACTCAACGCGGCGAAGCTGTCCGGATTTCCACTGGTGAGCATGGGCGAAGCCATCGACAGCGTAGTGCAGATCGCCCGGGAAGAAGCGCCCGCCGGTTTTGCCTTCGACTATGGCGGCGCTTCACGGCAGTTCGTCCAGGAAGGCAGCGCGCTGTGGGTCACCTTCGCGCTGGCGCTGGCGATCATTTTCCTGGTACTGGCGGCGCAATTCGAGAGTTTCCGCGACCCGCTGGTGATCCTGGTGACCGTACCGCTGTCGATCTGCGGGGCGCTGATTCCGCTGTTCCTGGGCTGGTCGAGCATGAACATCTACACCCAGGTCGGGCTGGTGACACTGATCGGCCTGATCAGCAAACACGGGATCCTGATCGTCGAATTCGCCAATCAACTGCGCAAGGAAAAGGGCCTGACGCCTCGTGAAGCCGTCGAGGAGGCGGCGGCGATTCGCTTGCGCCCCGTCCTGATGACCACCGCTGCCATGGTGTTCGGCATGGTGCCGCTGATCCTGGCCAGTGGCGCGGGTGCGGTGAGCCGCTTCGATATCGGGACGGTGATTGCCACCGGGATGTCGATCGGGACCTTGTTTACGTTGTTCGTCTTGCCCTGTGTTTACACCGTGCTGGCCAAACCTGATCCCAAACCCTCCAACTGACCGACTCTTTCAAACGAGCATAAAAAAGGCCTCGCATCTGCGAGGCCTTTGGCTCTTGTAGAAAGAAGCTTCAATCGATTCAACTCTGCGGCCTCATCCCTTGAGAAAGTCCAAACATGAACAGCAGCAAATCATGGTCGGGTTTGGTTGCCTCGGAGGCTTTCGCCACCCGCGGCATTGGACAATGGGCATCGTTGGTCGATGCCCCGATCACTTGCATGCGTGGCTGTTCCCAGGCCGCCACCGCCAGAGATGCAACTGCCAAGGCTCCTACCAGAAACAAACCTCGCGCAATTTCTAGTTTCATCGCTATAAACCTTTGATAGCGCTGCCAAACGCCGTCTCATAAAAATAGACGAGTTTCTTCCAGTCCGTAGGGCTGAACGACGAGTGGCGACGCAGTTGCTTCATGTCATGGGAGGCCGCGCGATAAGCGGTAAGGCGCTGACGGCACTTTTCCAGATCGATCAGGGCCACTTCGACTTTGGCGGACTCGCCTTCGCCGGTAACGCGGACGAATACGTGCTTGATGTAAATGCAACTGTGTTGCCAGCGGCCCTTGTGCATGCGAGCCAGGTTTTCGGCGAGGTCCTTGAGCACGCGTTCATACACGGCTTCACCGTACTGCTCGCGGCCACCTGCCGCTTCCCACTGTTCAAGTTCCTGGAAACCGTCCAGCGACTTGGTGACCAGCAACGCCCGCCACTTGTGTTGTGGATCGGGCTGGGCACCGCAAAAGACAATTTCCGGCACCCGGACGCCTAGCCTGGATACGCCGGTCAGTGCATCCAGTTCACGCAATACGGTCGGCCGCCCGAACGGATGCAGCCAACTGCGATAGATATGTCCTGTCTGGCGTTTGGCATACAGCAGTTGACCATCGCGCCCCACCACCCGCTGTACACCGCTTTCTCCACCACGACGCACATTGGGCTCTTCTACCCACTCACCGCGCTGGTTCCAGTAGTAGTCAAAGCGATCCTGGGGAGCAACTCCCGTTTCTGCTGCAAATTGCACTGCCATCCTCTTACCTCTTGCGTAGTACGTAAACTCGCCACATGGCATAGAGCGGAATAAAGTCCAGTTGTTCCTGGATCCTGAACCCTGCGTCTTCGAATTCCTTTTCGACCGTAGCGGCCGGTAACACAAATCGGTTCTGGTAACCTTCCTGACCGCGCTTTTTCTCGGCGCGTTTGCGTTTCCAGGCCTTGAAATTGCCGTCAACCCACAACGAAATGATCACACTGTCCCGGGTAACGCGTTCGAACTCGCGCAAAATCGTCTGCCGATGCTCGGCCTCGCCGATGTGGTGCAGCAGACGCATGCAAAAAATGCTGTCCACGGAGTTGTCAGGCAACGCGATGTCGAACGCCGATGTGTGCAAGGGTTGTACCCGCTTCACCACATCCGCCGGTTGGGCCTGCATCGCCGTCTTGATCATCGACTCGGAATTGTCTGCCCCGATGATCACCCGATTGGGTTTTTCTGCCAGCAACGGCCAGAAACGCCCGGCACCGCACGGCAGATCCAGCACCAGCCCCGGTTCGCCGACCAGGGTCAGCGCCTTGCGAGCCAACTGCTGATCTCGCCAGTTGGACAGACGACGCCCCAGACCATCCTGATGCTTGCGCAGATATTTCTGCGCGTGGTTGTCGTCGTACTTTTCGGAAAAATCGAGTTTGATCGGGCCGGCCATCATCGGGACTCCTGAATACTGATACCTCCACCTTAGGCAGGTGCGTGTCAGCGTCAGGTCATCCGTTTGTGAAAAAAACGTCGCGTAAACCCATGAACTATTTCAAGGTTATACAGGATTCGTTCAGGTTGGCAGCTTTTTTGTGCCATTTGGGAGGGATTCGTGTTTGCCCAGATCTACCTCGAAACGGCAGCCATTGGGTTGCATCGTACTCAAAGTAACGCTCCAGCCCTGGTTCTCGCAGATGCGTTGCACCAATGACAATCCGAGCCCCAGGCCTTCTCCGCGTTTTTCGCTACCCCGCACGAAAGGCTGGAACATCGCCTCGCGTTTCTCCTCGGGAATGCCCACGCCCGAGTCCTCGACCACAAAGCCGTTGTCATTGAGCGTCAGCCGAATGAAGCCGTGTTCTGTGTAGTGCAAAGCGTTGCGCAGCAGGTTGCCCATCACCGCATTGAGCAGAGTCGCGTTGTAGCGGGTATCCGGCGGGTTACCCGGTTCGAAAATCAACTTCAGACCCTTGGACTCGATCGGCTCGCGCCACAGGCCCAACAGATTGTCGGCCACCTGGCCGAGACTGTGCTGGGGCGCGGCCCCGGCATCTTCACGCTGGGCACGGGCCAGCATCAGGAAGGTCTGCACCAGTTCGCGCATTTCTTCACTGGCACGGGCGATGCGCTCGACCTGGGCGCGACCGCGCTGATCGATGCCCGGGTTTTCCAGCAGCAGCTCACAGGAACTGGCCAGTACCATCAACGGTGTACGCAATTCATGGCTGACATCACTGGTGAACAGCCGCTCGCGCGTCAGCGCCTGACGCAAACGCCCCAGCGTCGCATCGAATGCCACCGCCAGCTCACCCACTTCATCGGCGGCGTAATCCGGCGCCAGCGGCGGTGCGAGCCCGAGCAACTGATCGCGATGACGTACCTGACGCGCCAGCCGGACCACCGGCGCCATCACCTTGCGTGCCAGCACCCAGCCGAGGAAAACCGCCAGTGCCAGGCTGAGCACGAAGCCCACCAGCACCACGGCAAACAGTACGCGCTCGCGCTCTTCGAAATCGCTTTGATCTTGCAGCAGCACATAGCGCCGGCCGTCGACGATTTCGACCATCGCGTGGTACGACAGCTGCTCGCGGAAGACTTCGTGGAACCCCGAATCCAGATGCCGCAGATCCTTGGGCAGCTCGAAGTCACCCGGGCCACCGCTGAAATAGAACAGTTGATCCGGCTCCGGCCGGTGGCTCCAGTCCGAGACGTTGTCCATCAACAACAGGCGCTGCAAGTCGCCGCCCAGTCCTGCGGAAATCAGTTTTTCTTCCACCAGGTGCACGGTCGCGACGATGCCCATGGCGAAGGCCCCTGCCACCAGTGCGCTCATCAGCGCAAAGGCGATGATGATCCGCTGGGCAAGGCTTTGCTTAAACTCCATCGCGGCCCTCGGCCAAGCGATAACCCACACCGTGCACGGTGTGCAGCAGTGGTTTGGCGAACGGTTTGTCGATCACCTGACGCAATTGGTGGACATGACTGCGCAGGCTGTCGCTGTCCGGGCAGTCGTCGCCCCACAGGGCCTCTTCGAGAATTTCCCGACGCAGTACATGCGGACTCTTCTGCATCAGCACCGCGAGCAGTTTCAGACCGACCGGGTTGAGCTTGAGCAGCTTGCCTTCGCGGGTCACTTCCAGAGTGTCGAGGTCGTAGCTCAGATCGCCGACCTGCAAGGAACGGCGACCGCCGCCCTGGGTCCGGCGCATCACGGCTTCGACCCGCGCGGCCAGCTCCGACAGCGCGAAGGGTTTGACCAGATAATCGTCAGCCCCGGACTTGAAACCCTGCAGGCGATCGTCGAGTTGATCGCGTGCGGTGAGCATGATCACCGGCGTGTCGCGGCGAGCGTCTTCGCGCAGGCGTTTGCACAGGGTGTAGCCGTCGATGCCGGGCAACATGATGTCGAGCACGATCAGGTCATAGTGCTCGGTGGCTGCCAGATGCAGGCCCGACAGACCGTCCTGGGCGCAATCGACGGTATAGCCTTTCAGGCCCAGGTAATCGGCCAGGTTGGCCAGGATATCGCGGTTGTCTTCGACCAATAGAATTCGCATGGGCACCTCTTCCGTACACAGTAACGGCCGTCATGGCCCGCGCAGCTTACGGCCAACTTCGGCTAAGGGCTAGGGTTGGCGCCCGGGCAGATGAATTTGTTCAACCAACATAAATCTTTAACAAAGTTTTCACTATCGATTCACAACCTGATTACAGTGGCTCCGCGAAACTCCCGCGCCATTGATAAAAGGAAAAGAAAACAATGGGTTTCTTCAAGACAGCGCCTATGCGCTATCTGCTGCTGGTCACCGGCGCCTGGCTGGTCGTGTTTCTCCTCACCCGTATCGTACTGCTGCTGACTCATCTGGATGAGGCCGGTGGCGGTGCGCTGTCCGTGTTCGGCGTCGGCCTGGTCTACGATCTGGGCTTCCTCGCCTATGCCGCTTTGCCGATGGGCCTGTACCTGCTGCTGTGCCCGCCAGCCTTGTGGCGCCGTCGCGGTCATCGCTGGTTCCTGCAGGGACTTCTGACCGTCAGCCTGTACGCCATGCTGTTCACGGCGGTGGCCGAATGGCTGTTCTGGGATGAATTCGGGGTGCGCTTCAACTTCATCGCGGTCGACTATCTGGTGTACTCCGACGAAGTGCTGAACAACGTGCTGGAGTCTTATCCGATCGGCAAGCTGCTGAGCATCCTTGCGGTTCTGGCTCTGGTGCTGAGCTTTGCTTTGCGCAAGCCGTTCAATGCAGCGCTCGACGCTCCGCTGCCGCCACTGCGCGGACGCCTGCTCAATGCGCTGGCCCTGTTGGTGGTGGCGGGCCTGAGCCTGCAACTGATCAGTCAGGACGCACCGCGCGCCCAGGGCGGCAACGCCTATCAGAACGAACTGGCGAGCAATGGCCCGTATCAGTTCTTCGCCGCGTTCCGCAACAACGAACTGGACTACAGCCAGTTCTACAAGAGCCTGCCAGCGGACAAAGTCGCCGGTCAGATACGCGCCGAATTGAACGAGCCCAATGCCCGTTTCGTCGGCCAGGACCCGCAGGACATCCGTCGCAATATCGATAACCCCGGCGTCACCCGTAAACCGAACATCGTGCTGGTGACCATCGAGAGCCTCAGCGCCAAATACCTGGGCAGCAATGGTGACGGGCGCAACCTGACGCCGAACCTCGACGCCTTGCGCAAACAGAGCCTGTACTTCAACAATTTCTACGCCACCGGCACTCGTACCGACCGAGGTCTGGAAGCCATCACCCTGGCCATTCCACCGACCCCGGGCCGTTCGATCGTCAAACGCATCGGTCGCGAGAGCGGTTTCGCCAGCCTCGGCCAGCAATTGAGCGCCGTCGGCTATGACAGCGTGTTCGTGTACGGTGGCCGTGGCTACTTCGACAACATGAACGCGTTCTTCAGTGGCAATGGCTATCGCGTGGTCGATCAGAGCAGCGTCGATGAGTCGGAGATTCACTTCAAGAACGCCTGGGGCATGGCTGACGAGGATCTGTACAAGCAGACCCTGAAGCTGGCGGACGCCGATTACGCCAAGCAGCAACCTTTCCTGTTGCAACTGATGACCACCTCCAACCATCGTCCGTACACCTATCCGGACAACCGGATCGACATCAAGTCCGGCAACGGTCGCGATGGTGCGGTGAAGTACACCGACTACGCCATCGGCCAGTTCCTGGCGCAGGCGCGTGAGAAGCCGTGGTTCGACAACACGATCTTCATCTTCGTCGCCGACCACACGGCCGGCAGCGCGGGCAAGGAAGACCTGCCGATCACCAACTACCAGATCCCGCTGTTCATCTATGCACCGAAGCTGATCGAAGCACGGGAAAACGCGCAACTGGCCAGCCAGATCGATCTCGCCCCGACCCTGCTGGGGTTGCTGAACCTGGATTACCAATCGACGTTCTTCGGTCGCAATCTGTTGCAGGACAACCCGCTGCCACCTCGGGTCGTGGTGGGCAACTATCAGCATCTGGGACTGTTCGACGGCAAGGATCTGGCGATCCTCAGTCCACGCCAGGGCCTGCGCCGGCATGACGATGCCCTGACCGAAAGCCGCGAGTCCCGGGTCAACAGCGACGACCCGCTGGTGAGCCGCGCCATCACGTATTACCAAACCGCCAGTTATGGCTTCAAGCAACAGCTGCTTGGCTGGAAAGCACCCAAGGAGGGTGCCGCGCAAGTCAGCGATCGTTAATCGAAACGCCCCGGGCTGATGCCCCGGGGCGTTTTCCTGTTCTGGACCCGTCATGTCATCAAGCGTTTTACGCCCTGCCCCTCGTCCGCTGAATTTTTGGCTGTGCCTGGGGATACCCGCCGTTGCGGCCACCATTCTGGTCTTGCTCGAACTGACCGATCTGGACATGAACCTGGCCCGGATGTTTTACGACCCCGCCGCCGGCGACTTCATCGGGCGCCACAGTTACTTCCTGGAAAACATCCTTCACGACCGCGCCAAACAGGTGGTGATCGCGTTTTCGGTGTTTTCCGTCATCGGTTTCATCGCGGCGTTCTTCATCGCGCGGCTCAAGCCCTTCAAGCGTGAGCTGGGTTGCCTGGTGCTGTCGCTGGGCCTGGCGACGTCGTTCGTGACACCGATGAAAGCCGTGACTGCCGTGCAATGCCCGTGGAGCCTTGAGCAATTCGGTGGCCACGAAACCTACAGCAAACTGCTGGAGCACCGCCCGGCGACCGACAAGCCCGGCCGATGCTGGCCGGGAGGTCATGCCGCTACGGGGTTCACCTTGTTCGCGCTGTTTTTCGTGCTGCGCGACCGGCGCCCACGACTGGCGCGGCAGGCCTTCATCTTTGCCTTTGCACTGGGCTCGGTGTTCTCGATCAGCCGGATGATGCAGGGCGCACACTTCTTTTCGCACAACGTGTGGACGGCGATTTTCTGCTGGTTGATCTGCCTGGGGTCGTATTACTGGGTGCTGTATCGTCCGACCGTCAAAGCGGAAGCGGTCACGCAGGCACAACCGGTCAACGCCTGATGACTTGAAGCCCGGACAATAAAATCAGGGCAATAAAAAACCCCGCCTGCTCATCGCAGGCGGGGTTTTTCGTTACAGGGGTAAGGCTGGCTTACATCATGCCGCCCATGCCACCCATGCCGCCCATGTCTGGCATACCGCCGCCAGCCGAACCTTCTTTCTTCGGTGCGTCAGCAACAGCAGCTTCGGTGGTCAGGATCAGACCGCCGATCGACGATGCAGCTTGCAGAGCCGAACGGGTTACCTTGGTTGGGTCCAGGATGCCCATTTCGATCATGTCGCCGTATTCGCCAGTCGCAGCGTTGTAACCGAAGTTACCTTTGCCGTTCTTGACTTCGTTGACCACAACGCTTGGCTCGTCGCCGCTGTTGGCAGCGATCTGACGCAGCGGTGCTTCAACGGCACGACGCAGAACAGCGATACCTACGTCCTGGTCGGCGTTGTCGCCTTTCAGGTTGATGATCGCGTTCAGAGCGCGGATCAGCGCAACGCCACCGCCAGGTACCACGCCTTCTTCAACGGCTGCGCGGGTTGCGTGCAGGGCGTCTTCAACGCGGGCTTTCTTCTCTTTCATTTCAACTTCGGAACCGGCGCCAACCTTGATCACTGCAACGCCGCCGGACAGTTTGGCCAGACGCTCTTGCAGCTTTTCACGGTCGTAGTCCGAGGAAGTCTCGGCAACCTGGGCACGGATCTGAGCGATACGCGCCTGGATGTCGCCTTCAACGCCAGCACCGTCAACGATGATGGTGTTTTCCTTGGACAGGGTCACGCGCTTGGCGCTGCCCAGGTGTTCCAGGGTGGTGCTTTCCAGGCTCAGGCCGATCTCTTCGGAGATAACGGTACCGCCGGTCAGAACGGCGATGTCCTGCAGCATGGCCTTGCGACGGTCGCCGAAGCCTGGAGCCTTGACGGCTGCGACTTTAACGATGCCACGCATGTTGTTCACTACCAGAGTCGCCAGGGCTTCGCCTTCAACGTCTTCGGCAACGATCAGCAGTGGACGGCCGGCTTTGGCAACGGCTTCCAGTACTGGCAGCATTTCGCGGATGTTCGAGATCTTCTTGTCGACCAGCAGGATCAGCGCGCCTTCCAGCTCGGCAACCATGGTTTCCGGCTTGTTGACGAAGTACGGGGACAGGTAGCCACGGTCGAACTGCATGCCTTCTACAACCGACAGTTCGTTTTCCAGGCCCGAGCCTTCTTCAACGGTGATCACGCCTTCTTTACCGACTTTTTCCATGGCTTCGGCAATGATGTCGCCGATGGAGTTGTCGGAGTTGGCGGAGATGGTGCCAACCTGAGCGATCGCTTTAGTGTCGGTGCAAGGTGCGGACAGCTTTTTCAGCTCGGCAACAACAGCGATGGTCGCCTTGTCGATACCGCGCTTCAGGTCCATCGGGTTCATGCCGGCAGCGACGGCTTTCAGGCCTTCGTTGACGATCGACTGAGCCAGAACGGTAGCGGTGGTAGTACCGTCGCCAGCGTCATCGTTGGCACGGGAGGCAACGTCTTTGACCAGCTGCGCGCCCATGTTTTCGAAACGGTCTTCCAGCTCGATTTCCTTGGCAACGGAAACGCCGTCCTTGGTGATGGTCGGAGCGCCGAAGCTCTTCTCGAGGATCACGTTACGGCCTTTCGGGCCCAGGGTCGCTTTTACCGCGTCAGCCAGGACGTTTACGCCAACCAGCATTTTCTTGCGAGCGGAGTCGCCGAATTTAACTTCTTTAGCAGCCATGATCGATATTCCTTAAATACTTTGTAGTAGCGGGAAAATGAACGGGGGTAATCAGCCTTCGATAACAGCGAGGATTTCGTTCTCGCTCATTACCAGCAGGTCTTCGCCGTCGACTTTCACAGTGTTGCTGCCGGAGTACGGACCGAACACAACCTTGTCGCCCACTTTCACGGACAGTGCGCGCACTTCACCGCTTTCCAGTGCTTTGCCCGGGCCTACAGCCAGAATCTCACCGTGGTTGGCTTTTTCAGCAGCCGAACCTGGCAGGACGATACCGCCAGCGGTTTTCTTTTCTTCTTCGCTGCGACGGATGACGACGCGGTCATGCAGAGGACGAAGCTTCATTGTCGATCTCTCCTAATTGTGGTTTTCATCGGCCGGTGTAGTCCCGGCGGGTTTAACGAATCCGGCCTGCGCCGGTTGCAGTTCGTCGAGCGAACCGCGGAAGTCTGTCCGACTCAAAATGTCGGAAACCTTTCGGTGACCGATACATAAGGGCGCATAAGCTTATTACAAGGGCGGGGGCCAAAAAAATTTCACTGAAGGCTTGATGAATTGGCCCCACAAACGAACACGGCACCCGAAGGTGCCGTGCCGATGCAGAGACTACTTGGTGTCGCGGTGTTCGAACTCGCCTTCGATCACATCGCCCTCGCGCCCCAGAGGCTGGCGCGGCGCAGGACCGCCGCGAGGTTGCAGGTCATCGGCGAACGCACGCTGACGCATGGCCTGTTCTTCGGCACGCTGGCGCATCTTGTTGGCGACCAGACGACGGCTGAATGGCAACAGCAGCACCAGACCGACCACGTCACTGATGAAACCCGGCAGGATCAACAGGCCGCCGGCCAGGGCCAGCATCAGGCCTTCGAGCATGGTTTGCGCAGGCAGTTCGCCGCGGTTCAGGCTTTCACGGGCACGCAGGGCGGTGGCCAGTCCGGCGACGCGCAGCACAAACACGCCGAACATCGAGCCGAGAATGATCAGCAGCAGGGCCGGGAAAAATCCGATCGAACCTGCCACTTTGACGAATACGAACAGCTCCAACACCGGGAACAGCAGAAAGAGCAACAAAAAAGGGCGCATCAAAGTTTCCTCAACGCAAGAAATGCCTTGCAGTAAGCCTTAGATGACGTCGCCCTTTCGTGAATTCAAGCGTCGGCCACCGCATTTTTTGGCCAGACCTCGGCGTGAGCCAGAGAAACCAAGGCTTCGCGCACTTGTATCGGCGTATGACAAGGCGCTTGAAACGGCAGCCAGTACAGTGCCTGACCAATGCGCAGATGCATGCCTTCGGTGTCGATCCCGGCCATTTGCGCCGGGACGGTTTTCGGCAGCCCGGCCAGGTCGACGTAATGCGCGATGGCCTTGGCGTGGTCACTGTTCATGTGCTCGACCATGCTGATTTCGGCCTTGCCGGCGAACGGGTTGGCCAGGGTCAGGTGATCGACCCAGTGAATCGCGCCGAAACCGCCGATGTAGCGATGGCGCACGGGGTTGAGCACCCAGAAATCGAAATCGTGGGCTTTGTGGTAGTTCTGCGAGTCGGGGAAGTAACGGTAGTAACGCTCGGCGGCGGCTTCGATGGCGGCCGCGTCTTCGAGTTTTTGCGCCTCGGCCAGATAGGTCAGGCGACCGACGGCTTGCACGTCGTCAGCCTCGCGCTCGCCCACCAGCAGCGAACATTTCGGATCTTTTTGCAGGTTGTGGGTGTGCTGCGCGATGCGACTGATCAGGATCAGCGGCCGGCCCTGCTCGTCCAGGCAGTAGGGAACCACGGAGCCAAACGGAAAACCGGGCATCGATTTGGAGTGGGTCGACAGCACGCCACGGTATTCCTTGAGAAGCAATTCTCGGGCATTCTTAGCCGCTTCAACGCTCAATTTATGACTCCTTAAATAGAATCCGTCTAAAAAACGGACGGGCAACCTGGATAAGTCCCGGTCGCCATCGGGGCAGTTCTCATGTGCAGCCGGGCCATGTCAGGCGCAGATCGAGAGGCTCTCTAAAGGACACCACTCTGACCTGCTCTCGGGGACATGCGAATGCAACTCAACGACAAAGTAATCATTATCACTGGCGGTTGCCAAGGCTTGGGCCGCTCGATGGCCGAGTATTTCGCAGGCAAGGGCGCGAAGCTGGCACTGGTCGACCTGAACCAGGAAAAACTCGATGACGCCGTCGCGGCCTGCAAGGCCAAGGGTGTCGAGGCGCGCAGCTATCTGTGCAACGTCGCCAACGAAGAGCAGGTGACGCACATGGTTGCCAAAGTGGCCGAGGACTTCGGCGCGATTCACGGCCTGATCAACAACGCCGGGATCCTGCGCGACGGCCTGCTGCTCAAGGTCAAGGACGGCGAGATGACCAAGATGAGCCTGGCCCAATGGCAGGCGGTGATCGACGTCAACCTGACCGGCGTGTTCCTCTGCACCCGTGAAGTGGCGGCGAAAATGGTCGAGCTGAAGAACAGCGGCGCGATCATCAACATCTCGTCGATCTCCCGCGCGGGCAACGTCGGCCAGACCAACTACTCTGCCGCCAAGGCCGGCGTGGCGGCAGCGACCGTGACCTGGGCCAAGGAACTGGCGCGCTACGGCATTCGCGTGGCGGGCATCGCACCGGGCTTCATCGAAACCGAGATGACCCTGGGCATGAAGCCCGAAGCGTTGGAGAAAATGACCTCGGGCATTCCGCTCAAGCGCATGGGCAAACCGGAAGAGATCGCCCATTCGGCGGCGTATATCTTCGAGAACGACTACTACACCGGTCGGATTCTGGAGATGGATGGCGGGTTGCGCATCTAACTGACAACACAAAACCAAATGTGGGAGCGGGCTTGCTCGCGAAAGCGGTGTGTCATTCAACCTATTCGTTGTCTGA